>JAEHDO010000384.1 GCA_016880375.1 Betaproteobacteria bacterium
AGCCAGCCTGGATGCTTGGTTTGACTCGGTGGAGCGTCCGATGGAGAATCCCCGGTCGCAGCAACGAATAAAGAGAAGGCGCCGGACGCACGGACGCCAGCACGCCAGGAACAGGAGGAGTACATGTCGGACCACGTTCGACTGCCGTCGCTCAACACGTTTCCTCGTCTCTTGATGCACCACGCCCAGGTGCGGCCGAACCATCCCGCCACGCGCGAGAAGGACATGGGCATCTGGCAGACCTGGACCTGGTCGCAGGTCGCCGAGGAAGTGCGCGCCATGGCCAGCGGCTTGGCCGAGCTGGGCTTCAAGCGCGGCGACAACCTGGCCATCATCGGCGACAACCGCCCGCGCCTGTACTGGGCGATGTGCGCTGCGCAGTGCCTCGGCGGTGTGCCCGTTCCCCTCTACCAGGACGCGGTGGCGGCCGAGATGGTCTTCGTGCTCCAGGATGCCGGCATCAAGTTCGCCATCGTCGAGGACCAGGAGCAGGTAGACAAGCTGCTGGAGAACAAGGCCCAGTGCCCGGAACTCGCCCACATCCTCTACGACGACCCGCGCGGCCTGCGCCACTACAACCAGCCCTTTCTGCACGGCCTCGTCGAGGTGCAGGAGATGGGACGCATCCACAACCGCAACCACCCCGAATTCATCGACGGCGAAATCGCCCTGGGCAAGCCGGAAGACGTTGCCGTCATGCTGTACACGTCGGGCACCACCGGCAAGCCGAAGGGCGTCTGCCAGACCCATGCCGCCTTTATCGCCGCAGCGCAAAGCGGCTGCGAGTTCGACAAGCTTGGCCCCGGCGACAACATCCTCTCCTACCTGCCGATGGCCTGGGTGGGCGACCACCTGTTCTCCTTCGCCCAGGCGACCTGGGCCGGCTTCACCATCAACTGCCCGGAGTCGGGCGACACGGTGATGACCGACATGCGCGAGATCGGCCCGAGCTACTACTTCGCGCCGCCGCGCGTTTTCGAGAACCTGCTGACCCAGGTCATGATCCGCATGGAGGATGCCGGCGCCCTCAAGCGCAAGCTGTTTCACTACTTCATGGGCGTGGCGCGCCGCTGCGGCGCCGAGATCCTCGACGGCAAGCCGGTGAGTGCCAGAGATCGCCTGCTCTACGCCCTCGGCAATTTGCTCGTCTATGGCCCGTTGCGCAACGTGCTCGGCATGAGCCGCATCCGCGTCGCCTACACCGCCGGCGCCGCCATCGGGCCGGATCTGTTCCGCTTCTACCGCTCGATCGGCGTCAACCTCAAGCAGCTCTACGGCGCGACCGAAACCTGCGCCGCCGTCTGCCTGCAGCCGGACGGCCAGATCAAGTTCGACACGGTCGGCCCGCCAGCGCCCGGCGTCGAGGTGAAGATCGCCGATAACGGCGAAGTGATGGTGCGCGGCGAAGTGCTGCTCAAGGAGTACTACAAGCGCCCCGAGGACACGGCCGAGGCGATCGATGCCCAGGGCTATTTCCACACGGGCGATGCCGGCTTCTTCGACGAGGACGGCCACCTCAAGATCATCGACCGCGCCAAGGATGTTGGCAAGCTGGCCGGCGGCGCAATGTTCGCGCCCAACTACATCGAGAACAAGCTCAAGTTCTTCTCGCACATCAAGGAGGCGGTGGCCTTCGGCGACGGCAAGGACGAGGTCTGCGCCTTCATCAACATCGACATGGGCGCGGTCGGCAACTGGGCCGAGCGGCGCAACATCGCCTACTCGGGCTACACCGACCTGGCGCA
>JAEHDO010000057.1 GCA_016880375.1 Betaproteobacteria bacterium
ACCTTGCCGCATTGCAGGCAGACGAGGTGATCATGGTGCTTGCCTTCATTCAGCTCGAATACTGCCTTTCCGGACTCGAAATAGTGCCGCTCCAGCAAGCCTGCCTGTTCGAACTGGGTCAGCACGCGATACACCGTGGCCAGGCCAATATCCATGTCTTCGGCGATCAGCGCGCGATAGACGTCCTCTGCAGTCATGTGGCGGCTGCCCGTATCAGCCTGGGCCTTCTGGAACAGGTCTAGAATCTTCAGGCGCGGGAAAGTCGCCTTGAGACCCATGCTTTTCAGGTCTTGTGAATTGCTCATGATGGCCGCAGGGCAGGAGGGAAACGATGGATATGATATAGTCTTGCGCGTTTGTTGAGAATTAATTCCAGGCCTTCGATTCCGCATGAGATTCCTGCGCTACCTCACAATCCTGCTACCGTTATCGGCCTGCTCGAACGTGCAAATACCCGACGTGGCAACCGCCATTACGCCGTATCGCATCGATATCCGCCAGGGCAACTACATCACTCAGGAAATGGTCGCCCAGCTGAAGCCGGGCATGACCCGGGACCAGGTACGCTTCATTCTCGGCACGCCGCTCGTGGCGGATATCTTCCATGCCGAGCGCTGGGATTACATCTACAGTTTCAAGCCGGGCCGGGGGGAACCGCAGCTGCGGCGCTTCGCCGTCTTTTTTGCAGACAATAAACTGGTTCGGGTTGCCGGCGACGTGGTCGGGGCCGAGCCGGGCGATGCCGGAGCCGATGCACAGACCGCCGCAGGTGCGCGCAGCCGTGTCATTGAGATCGCGCCAGACGCCCCCCCGAAAAAGCCTGAAAGTGGCGAAAAAACCGAGGCGGCTGCGAAAGAGACGCAAAAGCAATAGCTATCCAATCGGACGAAACCATGAGAATCGCGATCGCCGGCAGTTCCGGCCGCATGGGACGCACCCTGATCGAGGCCGCCCTGAACGCCGGGGACATGCAACTGGCTGCGGCGCTGGAGCAGCCGGACAGCCCCTTTCTCGGCAAGGATGCCGGTGAACTCGTCGGTGCGCCCTGCGGTGTTGCCATCAGGGCCGATTTCGACACGGCGTTGGCGAATGCCGACTGCCTGATCGATTTTACCCGTCCCGCCGGTACCCTGGCGCATTTGGCAAGCTGCCACAAGCGCGGTGTGGCCATGGTCATCGGCACCACCGGCCTGGAAACCGAACAGAAACTGCTGATCCAGGATGCCTCGCACAGCATTCCCATCGTCTTTGCGCCGAACATGGCTGTCGGCGTGAATCTGGTCTTCAAGCTGCTCGACACCGCCGCCCGCGTGCTCAGCCAGGGCTATGACATCGAGGTGATCGAAGCGCATCATCGCCACAAAGTTGACGCCCCCTCCGGCACGGCCCTGCGCATGGGCGAGGTGGTGGCGGAAGCGCTCGGCCGCGACCTGTCGAAGTGCGCCGTCTATGGCCGCGAGGGCGTCACCGGGGAGCGCGATCCCTCGACCATCGGTTTTGCCACGGTGCGCGGCGGCGATATCGTCGGCGACCATACCGTGCTCTTCGCCGGCACCGGCGAGCGAATCGAGATCACCCACAAGGCCGCTTCTCGCATGCCCTATGCGCTGGGCAGCCTGCGCGCCGCCCGTTTTCTGGCAGGAAAGCGCAACGGCCTTTACGATATGCAGGACGTTCTCGGATTGCGGTAGTCACGCTCCTTCGGGCTCCGCCGGGTTTGCAGGACGCCCCTTCCTTAAGGTAGAATTCACAAGTTTTATCAAGGCGGGATGGGCTGGCAGCCTGTCCCGCTTTGCATATCTACAACAAGTCTGCAGCACCGACAGGAGCGCCTAAGTGTCTGATTTTCCGAAAGCCATCCTCGCCTTAGCGGATGGCACGATATTTCGCGGAATCGGCATCGGCGCCACGGGTTCCAGCGTCGGCGAAGTGGTGTTCAACACCGCCATGACCGGCTACCAGGAAATCCTCACCGACCCCTCCTATTGCCGGCAGATCGTCACCCTGACCTATCCCCATATTGGCAACACGGGAACCAACCGCGAGGACTGCGAGGCGGCCAAGGTGCATGCTGCGGGCCTGGTGATCCGCGACCTGCCGCTGGTGGCCTCGAATTTCCGCTCCGA
>JAEHDO010000385.1 GCA_016880375.1 Betaproteobacteria bacterium
CTCGCCTTCGTCGACTGCGAAATTGATGCCGACCCGGTTTCGTTCAAGCGGCGTTACCGTTGTGGTGATGTTGACAGCATAAAGGCCCCGGCTCAGATATTGACGCTTGAGTTCCTGCTCGGCTCTTTCCAGCATCGACCGGTCGAAAATGCGCGACTCGGCCAGACCAATCTCTTTCAGCCCCTTCTTCAGGGCATCCTTGTCGAATTCCTTTATGCCGACAAAATCAACCTGGGCGATCGCCGGCCGCTCCTCTAGGACCACGACGATCACATCATTTTCGACTTCAATGCGGACATCCTTGAAGAATCCCGTAGCGAAAAGCGCCTTGATTGCCTGGGCAGCCTTCTCGTCCGTCATGGTTTCGCCGACCTTTACCGGCAGATAGCTGAAGACCGTGCCGGCTTCAGTACGCTGTATGCCTTCGACCCGAATATCCTTAACCACGAATGGCTGAAATGCAAAGCCCGATGCAGAGAACAGTGCCGCGACCAAGCCTGTAAGTATTGTTTTCTTTTTCATCGATTCAGCCAGCAACAAGACGATTGATGTCGTTATAGAAGGCGAAAGCCATCAGCATGGTCAGCAGCGCCAAACCGATCTGCTGGCCAATCTCCATTACACGCTCGGAAACAGGGCCGCCCTTGATTATCTCGACGATATAATACATCAAGTGTCCCCCGTCCAATAAGGGTATGGGAAGCAAGTTGAGTACGCCAAGGCTGATGCTGATCAAAGCCATGAATTTGATGTAGTACGACAGCCCCAGCTTCGCGGATTGCCCGGCATAGTCTGCGATCGTCACCGGACCGCTGAGGTTTTTCCAGGACACCTCTCCAACAATCATCCGGCCCAGCATTGTCAGGCTGAAAATGGAGGTTTCCCAGGTTTGACCTACAGCCTTGCCGAGAGAGGCGACAGGTCCGTATCGTACAGTCGTGATCACAGCGCTACGGTCAATATCCTGATCCCGGACCCCGATGCCAATGCGACCGATAGACTTGCCGCGGTCATCGGCCGCCGCCGGCGTTACGGACAGATTGATGGTCCTGCCATCGCGATCAGCATCTAGCCGGAGTGAACGCCCCGGCGCCTCCCGAATGATGGCCACTACTTGCGCCCAGTCTGCTGTCGCTTCTCCATCGATGGCCAGGATTCTGTCCCCTTCACGCAGTCCGGCAAGATCGGCAACACCGCCGGGGGCGACCTTGCCGATGACCGGCGGAAGTTGCGGACGATAAAAGCGAAAACCTGTTTGCAGCAGGATGTCCCCTTCCAGATCCGAAGTGTTGAGGGGAGAAAGGTCGATCCTGCGGAAGGAAATTTCCTGCCGCTTGTTGATTACCTCGAGGGTAACGCTTCCCTTGGCGATGGCCCGCTGCAGCAACTCCCAGCGCAACTCCTGCCAGGATACGATTACCTGGCCATCGATGCTGCGAACCAGTTCACCCTCCTGGAAGCCCGCCCGTTCGGCTATCGATTGCGCCACAGGTTTGCCCAGCAAAGGCCTGGGTTCTTCCACACCATGCACGAAGAGAACCCAGTACATGAGGATGGCCAGCATGAAGTTGGCCACGGGGCCGGCCAGAACGATCGCAAAGCGTTTCCACACCGACTGCCGATTGAATGCGCGTGGCAACTCGGCGACCTCCACCTCGCCTTCACGTTCGTCCAGCATCTTCACATAGCCGCCGAGGGGGAAAGCTGCAAGCGTCAATTCCGTACGGTCCGGCCCAAAACGGCGGGACAATATAGACTTGCCGAAGCCCACGGAAAATCGCAGCACCTTGACCCCGCACCAGCGTGCAACGATGAAATGCCCGGCCTCGTGCACCACGATCAGCAGACCCAGCGCCAGTGCAAAGGCGCCCAGATAGAAGAGTAAATCGCTCATGCTTTCCTACGGCGATCAGCAGAGGCAACGTGTTGCGCCGACATACGGCCTGCGGCATCTGCCGCCAGAACGTCCTGGAGGCTGGCGACTTCTGCCCAAGGCACATCTGCCAGCGTTTGTTCGATCACCGCGGGTATGCGGGTGAAGCCCAGGTCCCCTTTGAGGAAGGCTTCAACCGCGATTTCATTGGCGGCATTCAGCACTGCCGGGGCGTTGCCGCCACGCTCCAGAGCCGCATAGGCCAGTCCCAGGCAGGGAAAGCGCTTGAGATCGGGGCGCTCGAAATTCAAAGTCCCGATGCGACAAAGATCCAGGGGCTCGACACCCGCCTCGATTCGCTCCGGGTAGGCCAGGGCATGCGCGATCGGGGTGCGCATGTCCGGGTTGCCGAGTTGGGCGATAACCGAGCCGTCAGCATATTCGACCATGGAATGTATGATGCTTTGGGGGTGAATGACGACTTCGATACTTTTGCGAGGGACGTTGAACAGCCAATGCGCCTCGATCACTTCCAGTCCCTTGTTCATCATGGTCGCCGAATCGACGGAAATTTTTCGCCCCATAACCCAGTTCGGATGAGCACATGCCTGCTCGGGCGTTACACCCCCCAATGCCTCCAAAGGCAGTTGCCGAAACGGTCCGCCGGATGCGGTGAGGAGTATCCGGCGCACTCCCATATTTTCTAAATCACTTGAATAATCATACGGAAGTGATTGAAATATAGCATTATGTTCGCTATCTATTGGCAGCAGCATGGCACCATTCTGGCGCACGGCCTTCATGAATACGGCGCCGGCCATGACCAACGCCTCCTTGTTCGCCAACAGCACCTTCTTGCCTGCTTTAGCGGCCGCCAAGGCCGGGCACAAGCCGGCGGCACCGACTATGGCAGCCATCACCGTATCAGCCTCGGGCAGGCTTGCAACACGCTCCAATGACTCGATTCCGGCCATTACGGTCGTATCTGACCCGGCATTCGTCAGCATTTGCTCCAGCCTAGACGCCATCGCCCCCGAACCGACTACCGCATAGCGCGGCCGAAATCGAAGACATTGCTCGAACAAGTGGTCGATCTTGTGCTGTGCCGAAAGTGCCAACACTTCGAATCGATCCGGATGACGAGCGACCACGTCCAGCGTATTCACGCCGATCGAGCCGGTTGCACCCAGGACAACGAGTCTTTGCATGGGGGCAGTCATGAAAGCCATCCATCCCATGCAAGTATGACCAGGCCTGCCACAGGCAAGGTAGAGGTCAGGCTATCGATTCGATCCAGCAGCCCTCCATGTCCAGGGAGGATCGCCCCACTATCTTTCACGCCTGCCTGACGCTTTATCAGAGACTCGAACAGATCGCCCAAAATACTAACGGCTGTCAATATCAGGAGAATTCCCGCCAATATGTAATTACTTATTGATTTATTGAAAAATAATTCTGCAACCCACGCGATAATCATGCCGTAGAGCGTAACGCCAATAAATGCTCCGATCGCGCCTTCCCAGGTTTTTCCCGGACTGATCGTGGGCGCAAGCTTGTGGCGGCCGATAGCCCGTCCGCAGAAATAAGCAGCGATATCCGCAACCCATACAGCCGCCATGCAAGCCAGCAACAACAATGGATGGACAGCACGCAATTGCATCAGTGCCAAGCATGCGGGCAAGAGCACAATCCAGCCTGTTAGCAGGCCAGGCAACAATTTCTGCGTATTCAATTTGGCCAGCAGCCAGAGTGGAACGATCAGCAACCAGAACAGACCTGCAATAGCAAACAGCGCTATCAACAACTGTTCCTGCCTCACCATGCCGGTATCGGGATTGAATACGAGCCAACCCAGGGACACACTCAAACTCATTGATATTATTGAGTATGTAAGCCTACTTCGGCGACGAAGCCGTATCAGGCCGCCCCACTCCCATCCACCCATAGCAGCAACCAGACTGGAAAAATACAGCCAGCCATAAAAGGGAAGCAGGAAAAGAGCGGCAAGAAAACCCGCCAACAGGAGCAATGCGGTGAGTACCCGCGTCTTAAGCATTCGCTTTCGCCGTTGAAGACGAAACCGAAGCCTCGGGGTTTGGAGATGTAATGTCCGAGTGGATCTGTTCAGAAGTCCGGCCGAAACGCCGTTCCCTCTGCTGATACGAGGCGATCGCCTGATCCAGAGCAGCCGTATCGAATTCAGGCCAAAGCGTTTCCGTGAAGTAAAATTCGCTGTAAGCCAGCTGCCAGAGCAGGAAGTTGCTGATCCTCTGCTCCCCTCCGGTGCGGATGAACAGGTCCGGTTCCGGGCCGTAGTTGAGCGCCAAGTGGCCAGCCAGGTCCGCCTCGGTGAAGCCGCTGCGTTTCTCCGGGCGGGCGGCCAGCAGCTTTTCCATCGCCTGGAGAATATCCCAACGTCCCCCGTAGTTGGCGGCAACGGTAAGGGTCAGCGAAGCGTTGCCGGTGGTCAATTCCTCACCCCGTCTGATGAGGCTGACAATCTGCGGATCGAAGCGGGAGAGATCGCCAATGACGCGGAAGCGAATGCCTTTTTCATGAAGCTTGGCCACCTCCTCTTCCAGCGCCCGCAGAAAAAGCTGCATGAGGAAGGAAACCTCCTCCTGGGGCCGGCGCCAGTTTTCCGAACTGAAAGCAAACAAGGTGAGATAGGAAACGCCGCGCTCGACACAGGCTTTGATGATTTCGCGCACCGTTTCCACCCCGCGCTTGTGGCCAGCCACGCGCGGCAGGAAACGCTTCTTGGCCCAGCGGCCATTTCCGTCCATGATGATGGCGATATGGCGCGGCACCGGGCCGACCAACGGGATTTCCTGAGTGGAACTCGGATAAAGGGTCACGGCAGCTTCTCCGGGATGCCGCACGAGGGCCGTCTCAGACGGCCATCAGGTCGCTTTCCTTCTGGGCGAGCGCCTTGTCAATCTCGGCGATATAGCGATCCGTCAGTTTCTGCACGTCGTCCTCCGTGCGTCGCTCGTCATCCTCCGAGATGGTCTTGGCCTTCATCGCTTCCTTGAGGGAATGGTTGGCATCCCGCCGCAGGTTGCGTACGGCCACGCGGGCATTCTCCGCTTCCCCGCGCACCACCTTGATGAGATCCCTGCGCCGTTCCTCGGTCAGGGCCGGCATGGGCACGCGGACGGTATCGCCCACCGAGGAGGGATTCAGCCCCAGATCGGAATCGCGAATCGCCTTCTCGATGACCGAGGCCAACTTCTTTTCCCAGGGCGTCACGCCAATGGTGCGGGCGTCGATCAGGTTGATATTGGCCACCTGATTGAGCGGCATCATGGAACCGTAATAATCCACCTGGACGTGGTCCAGGATGCCGGCGTGGGCCCTCCCGGTGCGCACCTTGCCGAGGTCGCTCTTCAGCGCCTCGAGGGTTTTCTGCATTTTCTGCTCAGTCGCTTTCTTGAGCTCTGGGATCATCCGGGTCTCTCCTCAACAATGCACCATCGTGCCCTCATTCTCACCGAGGACGACCGCTTTCAGAGCGCCCGGCTTGAAGATGCTGAACACATTGATCGGCAGTTTCTGGTCGCGGCACAGGGCCAGCGCCGTCGCATCCATCACCTGCAGGTTCTTGCCGATCGCCTCGTCGAAGCTGACGCGGTGGTAGCGCTGAGCCGTCGGTTCCTTCTTCGGATCGGCGGTGTAGACGCCATCCACCTTGGTCGCCTTGATGACGATCTCGGCGCCGATTTCAGAGCCTCGCAGTGCAGCGGCCGTATCGGTGGTGAAGAACGGATTGCCGGTACCTGCCGCGAAAATGACGATTTTGCCCTCTTCCAGGTAGCGGATCGCCTTGCCGCGGATGTAGGGCTCGACCACCTGCTCGATGTTCAGCGCCGACTGGACGCGCCCATTGATGCCCGCCTGGCGCATGGCATCGGCCAGCGCCATGGCGTTCATCACCGTCGCCAGCATGCCCATGTAGTCGGCCGTGGCGCGATCCATGCCGGAGGCGCTGCCGGCCACCCCGCGAAAGATATTGCCGCCGCCGATGACCACGCCGATCTCGACGCCCAGGTCGGCAACCGACTTGATTTCGGCAACGATCCCCGCCAGCGTCTCCCGGTTGATGCCATAGGCGTCGTTGCCCATGAGGGCCTCGCCCGACAGCTTGAGGAGGATGCGCTTGTAGGCGGCTGAAGGCATGTCAGCGTGCAGCAGCGGCCGCCGCCTGTGCCGCCACCTCGGCCGCGAAGTCGGTGGCCTTCTTCTCGATGCCCTCGCCAACGACGTAGAGGATGAAGCCGGCTACCTGGGCGCCCTTCTGCTTGAGGAGCAGATCGATGGTCTGCTTGCCGTCTTCGGCCTTGACGAACACTTGTCCCAGCAGCGTCACTTCCTTGAGGTACTTCTGCACTGTGCCATCGGCAATTTTTTCCAGCATGGCTTCCGGCTTGCCTGCCTCGCGCGCCTTCTCGATGGCGATGCGCCGCTCGGTTTCAATGAAATCGGCCGACACGCCGGAGGCATCCAATGCTTTGGGCTTGGAAGCCGCAATGTGCATGGCCAGGTCCTTCGCCATCTGCTCGTCGCCGCCGATGACATCAACCAGCACGCCAATCTTGGCGCCGCCGTGCACATACGAGGTCAGCTTACCCTTGGCCTCGACACGCACGAAACGGCGGATCGACATGTTCTCGCCGATCTTGCCGACCAGCGCCGTGCGGGTGGCTTCCACCGTGGCACCACTCAAGGTCAGTCCCGAAAGGGCGGCAACGTCGGCCGGATTGTGCTTCGCCACCAGTTCCGTCAGCGCCTTGGTGAAGGCCAGGAAGTCGTCGTTCTTGGCGACGAAATCCGTTTCGCAATTGACCTCGATGATCACACCCAGCTTCGCATCCGCGGCAATATGTATGCCGACAATGCCTTCGGCCGCGACGCGGGAGGCCGCCTTGCTCGCCTTGTTGCCAAGCTTGACGCGAAGAACCTCCTCCGCCTTGGCCATATCCCCGCCTGCCTCGCTCAGGGCCTTCTTGCATTCCATCATCGGCGCGTCGGTCTTCTCGCGCAGTTCTTTAACCATCGAAGCGGTAATTTCCGCCATGCTTGCTCCTGAATTCATGCTGTTGATGCACAGCGGGGCGGCTATGCCGCCCCGCAGGGTTCATGCCGGCCCGTATTCAGGCCGCTGCTTCCGCGCCACCCTCGTCGACCTCGACGAAATCGTCGGAAACCGCAGCGACGACCTCCTGTACCGACTGGTTACGCCCCTCGAGCACGGCATCGGCCGCGCCACGTGCGTAGAGGCGGATGGCCCTGCTGGAATCGTCGTTGCCCGGAATGACATAGGCGACGCCCTCGGGGGTGTGGTTGGTGTCGACCACAGCGATTACCGGGATCCCCAACTTGCCGGCTTCGGTGATGGCAATCTTGTGATAGCCGACGTCGATGACGAAAATCGCATCGGGCAGGCCGCTCATGTCCTTGATGCCGCCGATGCTCTTGTCCAGTTTGACCATCTCGCGCTGCAGCATCAGGGCTTCCTTCTTGCCAAGGCGCTCGAACGTGCCGTCCTGCGACATGGCTTCGAGCTCCTTCAGCCGCTTAATCGACTGCTTGACCGTTTTGAAGTTGGTCAGCATGCCGCCCAGCCAGCGTTCATCGACGAAGGGCACGCCGGCGCGGAGGGCTTCCTCGCGCACGATTTCGCGCGCCTGGCGCTTGGTGCCGACGAAGAGCACGGTGCCCTTGTTGGCCGACATCTTGCGCAGGAAATTCACCGCCTCCTGGTATTTGACCAGGGTCTTTTCCAGGTTGATGATGTGGATCTTGTTGCGATGGCCGAAAATATAGGGGGCCATCTTGGGGTTCCAGAAACGGGTCTGGTGACCGAAATGGACACCCGCCTCCAGCATTTGACGCATGGTCGTAGACATCAGAATCTCCGATAAGGGTTGACCTCCGCCCGGCCGTGCTGCGTTGTTGCGGGCACCCTTTCGGCGCCGGGCGTGTGAATTTTGCCTCCCCGAAGGCAGGCAAGTCGCACATTATAGCGGTTTTTCCTCTGTATTTTCAAGCATAATTCTCTTTTTTCGCAGTGTTATGTTTTACACCCACAGAGACATGAGCATCGTCATCAAGACCCCTGAAGAAATCGAAAAGATGCGGGTCGCCGGCCGCCTGGCCTCGGAAGTCCTCGATTACATCGAACCGCACGTCAAGCCTGGCGTCACCACCGCCGAGTTGGACCGCCTGTGCCACGACTACATGGTCAATGTGCAAGGCACGATCCCGGCGCCCCTGAACTACGCCCCACCCGGCTACCAGCCCTACCCGAAATCCATCTGCGCCTCGATCAACCATCAGGTCTGCCACGGCGTCCCCGGCGACAAGGCCTTGAAAAAGGGAGATATAGTCAATCTGGACATCACCGTCATCAAGGACGGCTGGCACGGCGACACTTCCCGCATGTTCATAGTCGGCAAGGACGCCAGCATCCTGGCGAAGCGGCTGTGCGCGGTGACCTACGAGTGTCTCTGGCTGGGCATCGGCCAGGTAAGGCCGGGAGCACATCTGGGCGACATCGGCCATGCCATCCAGAGACACGCCGAGTCGAACGGCTTTTCCGTCGTGCGCGAGTTCTGCGGCCACGGCATCGGCCGCCAGTTCCATGAAGAACCCCAGGTGCTGCATTACGGCAAGCCGGGCAACGGCCCGGAACTGCGTCCAGGCATGATCTTCACCATCGAGCCGATGATCAACGCCGGCAAGGCCGCCATTTCCGAACTCCCCGACGGCTGGACCATCGTCACCAGGGATCGCAGTCTGTCCGCGCAGTGGGAACACACCGTACTGGTGAGCGAGGACGGCGTTGAAGTGCTCACCCTGTCGGCCGGTTCCCCCCCAAAAACCAGCAATTTGGGCTGAACGTGCAGCCGACGCCCCTCTCTGAAGACGCTGCCGCCGTCCGGGAACGCATCAGCCGCATCAAGAGCGAACTGGCACAGGGCCAATCCGCCCTCAGGGCGGCCTATGAGGCCAACGGCGATGCGCTCCGCCTGCTGCGGGGCCGCTGCCAACTCGTTGATGAGGTCCTCAAGAGCCTCTGGCAGGCAGCACGCCTGCCGCCGGGACTCTCCCTCGTCGCTGTCGGCGGCTATGGCCGGCGCGAGCTTTATCCCGCCTCGGACATCGATCTGCTGTTCCTGCTGCCGGATAATGTCGCCCGCGAAACCGAGCGCCAGATCGAAGAACTGATCGGCCTGCTCTGGGACATCGGCCTGGACATCGGCCACAGCGTGCGCACGGTATGGCAATGTCTCGACGAGGCTTCGCGCGACATCACCGTTCAGACCAATCTGCTGGAATCCCGCCTGATTTGCGGCAGCCGCAGCTTGTTCGCCGAGTTCACCGGAAAAATCCGCGCGCAGCTGGATCCCAAGGCCTTCTTCAAGGGCAAGCGGCTGGAACAGGACGAGCGCTATGTGCGTTACCAGGAAACCCCCTATGCGCTGGAACCCAATTGCAAGGAGAGCCCCGGTGGATTGCGCGACCTGCAGGTCATCCTGTGGATCAGCCGCGCGGCCGGCCTGGGTGATTCCTGGAACGATCTGGCCCGCCGCGGCTTCATCACCCGCGGCGAGGCGCTCCAGCTCAAGGTACTGGAAACCTTCCTCAGGCATGCCCGCATCCGCCTGCACTATCTGACCGGGCGGCGCGAGGATCGCCTGCTCTTCGACCATCAGGAAACCGTCGCCGGCCAGTTCGGCATCGCTTCCGGCAGGATGCGCCGTGCCTCCGAAATGCTGATGCAGCGCTACTTCCGGACGGCAAAATCCATCACGCAGCTCAATACCATCATGCTGCAGAATCTCGGCGCGGAAATCTTCCCCGAGAAGAACAGGGCGCCGATCGTCATCAATGAGCGCTTCCAGATGGATCACGAGTTGCTCGACGTGCGCGCCGAGGACGTTTTCGATAAAACCCCCCAGGCCATTCTGGAGAGCTTCCTGCTCATGGCGCAACGGCCGGAATTGAAGGGCATGACGGCACGAACCCTGCGTGCTCTTTGGCGGGCTCGCCGTCTCATCGGGCCTGACTTTCGCAGCGATCCGCGCAATCGCGCAGCCTTCCTGCAGCTCTTCCAGCAACGGCGCGGCCTGGTGCACGAACTGCGGCGCATGAACCAGTACGGCATCCTCGGACGCTACCTGCCGGCTTTCCGCCGCATCGTCTGCCAGATGCAGCAC
The DNA here is from genome assembly GCA_016880375.1 of Betaproteobacteria bacterium. GTDB lineage: Bacteria > Pseudomonadota > Gammaproteobacteria > Burkholderiales > Rhodocyclaceae > Desulfobacillus. The sequence continues at coordinate 10,096 of JAEHDO010000385.1, forward strand.
GACCTGTTCCACGCCTACACCGTGGATCAGCACATCCTCATGGTGGTGCGCAACCTGCGCCGCTTCGCCCTGCCCGAATTCGCCCACGAATATCCCTTCTGCAGCCGGCTCTTCGCGGGCATCGAGAAGCCCTGGCTGCTGTATCTCGCTGCCCTCTTCCACGACATCGCCAAGGGGCGCGGCGGCGACCACTCGAAGCTGGGCATGCCGGATGCGCGCCGATTTTGCCGCGAGCATGGCCTGAGCGAGGAGGACACGGCGCTGGTGGTCTGGCTGGTCGAGCATCATCTGACCATGTCGCATGTCGCCCAGAAGCAGGACCTGGCCGACCCCGACGTCGTGCGCGCCTTTGCCGCGCTGGTCGGCGACGAACAGCGCCTGACGGCCCTTTACCTGCTCACTGTCGCCGACATCCGCGGCACCAGCCCCAAGGTTTGGAACGGATGGAAGGGAAAACTGCTGGAGGACCTGTACAACGCCAGCCTGCGCCTGCTGCGTGGCGCCACGCCGCAGCAGGCCATGGGCATCGCCGAGCGGCAGGAGGAGGCGCGCCGTCTGCTGCGTTATTTCGGCCTGCGCCAGGGGGTCGAGGACGGCTTCTGGAAGGAACTCGACACGGTCTATTTCCTGCGCCACGATGCCGAGGAGATCGCCTGGCACACGCGCGCCCTGTACCATCGGCCGGCGCCGGATCATCCGCTGGTGAAGGCGCGCCTGCCCCACATCGGCGAGGAGGGCCTGCAGGTGATGGTCTACGTCCCCGACCAGCCGCATCTCTTTGCGCGCCTGTGCGGCTTCTTCAGCCGGCTCGGCTACAGCATCGCCGAAGCGAAGATCCATACCACCCGCCACGGCTACGCGCTGGACAGCTTCATGCTTCTCGATCCGGACGGCACGCTCGCCTACCGCGACATGATCAGCCTCATCGAACATGACCTTTCCGCCCGGCTGGCTTCCGGCGCGGCGCCCGAGAAGGCTGCCAGCGGCCGCCTCTCGCGCCAGGTACGAAACTTTCCCATCACTCCGGAGGTGCAGATCCGCCAGACGGAGAAAGCCGGCCAGTGCCTGCTTTCGATCATCGCCGCGGACCGCCCCGGACTGCTGTTTACCGTGGCGAGCACGCTCGACGAGCACAACATCAACGTGCATACCGCCAAGATCGCCACGCTCGGCGAGCGCGTCGAGGACACCTTCCTCGTCAGCGGCGCGGAACTGGCCAAGACCCCCATGCTGCTGCGGCTGGAAACCGAGCTGCTGGAAAAGCTTCAGGTCTGATCCAGCTGCCAGCGCTGCAGGATGCGGTAGCTGGCCCCTTCCGGCTTCAGTTCCGATTCGACCAGCACGAAATCCCGCACCGGCCATTCGATGCGCAGGTCCACCTCCGGGGATTCCCTGTCGCAGCGGGCATGGCGCAGCAGCGTGACATGGGCGGCGAAGGGCCGGTCCTCGGTGCGGAAATCCGCCGCCTTGAGCTGCTCATTGAGGACAGCCGCGAGCTCGCGCAGCCTGGGAGAGACGACGCTGGCCGCAGCCCAGAAGATTTTCCTGCGCGCCAGGAAATGCCGGCGGTCGAACAGCAGGTCGAAGGCCGGCAGCCGCATCGCGCCGGCAATGTCGCGGAGTTCTGCGAGTCGCTCTGTCGAAACGTCGCCGATGAAAGCCAGGGTCAGGTGCAGGGTCTCGCGGCGCATGCGGCGCCCGCCCAGAGACTGATGGGCCAGGCGCCCCGCCTCGTCGAACTTCCGCGCGACCTCGTCGTCCGGCCAGAGTGCGAAAAAGACGCGGTGCTTATCCGCCGGCACGTTCGATCAGGGCGACCGCCTGGGCGGCGATGCCCTCCCCGCGGCCGGTGAAGCCGAGGCTCTCGGTGGTCTTCGCCTTGATGTTGACGCAACCGGTCTCGATGCCGAGATCCGCCGCGATGTTCGTCGCCATGGCCGCCACGTGCGGCGCCATGCGCGGCGCGCGGGCGATTACCGTGGCATCGACGTTGACCACGCGGTAGCCGGCCAACTCGATCAGGCGCGCCGTTTCGCGCAGGAGCTGGCGGCTGTCGGCATCCCTGAAGCGCGGGTCGCTGTCCGGGAAATGCCGGCCGATGTCGCCGAGGCCGGCGGCACCGAGCAGCGCATCCGTCAGCGCATGCAGCAGCACATCGGCATCGGAATGGCCGAGCAGGCCGCGCGCGAAGGGAATGTCTACTCCGCCGATGATCAGTTTTCTGCCCGGCACCAGGGCATGGACGTCGAAGCCTTGGCCAATGCGCATTACGCGTACTTTCTTTCCAGCAAGATTTTTTCCGCCAGGGCCAGGTCGGCCGGATAGGTTACCTTCAGATTGCTTGCGTCGGCTGCCACCAGCAGCGGACGGTGGCCCAGCGCCTCCACCGCGCCGGACTCGTCGGTGACGGCCCCGCTGTGCTCAAGGGCCTCGCGCAGCAGGCCATAGCGGAACATCTGCGGCGTCTGCGCCTGCCACAGGTACTCTCGCGGCACGGTCGCCTCGATGCGGCCGTCGGGGCCCGACCGCTTCAGCGTATCGGCCACCGGTACCGCAAGGATGCCGCCGGTCTCGTCATTGCCGGCCTGTTCGATCAAACCATCGAGTTGTGCCGATGACAGGCAAGGCCGCGCCGCATCGTGCACCAGCACCCAGTCATCCGGCTTCACAGCCGCCGAAACCGCCAGCAGGCCGTTCAGCACGCTGTCCGCCCGCGTCGGTCCGCCGCAGCGCAGGACGGAAAGCTTGACGCCCAGTTCTGTCCAGTCGAAGCGTTCCCAGATAACGTCCCCTTCTGCCAGGACGACGAACACACGCTGGATGCGGGGCGAGGCGCACAGCGTTTCGAGGGCGTGCCGGATCATGGGCCGCCCGGCGAGCAGATGGTATTGCTTGGGCTGTTCGTCGCCCAAGCGCGTGCCCGTTCCGGCAGCGGGCACCAAGGCATAATTCCGAGACATGATGCAATTGTAATCGGATTAGAATCGCCCAGTCATGGACATCCTCGAACAACTCTCTGCGCCGCAGCACCTGCAGGCCTTCATGACCAGCCTGGCCATCGGCCTGCTCATTGGCCTGGAGCGCGAGCGCCGCAGCTCGTCCAAGGCCGGCCTGCGCACCTTCGCGCTGGTGGCGCTGCTCGGCACGCTTTCCGGACTGCTCGCCGAGAAGGCCGATTCGGGCTGGATCCTCGCGGGCGGGCTGCTTGCGGTCGGCGCCATGATCATCGCCGCCTACTACAAGCAGCCCGACGATGCCGGTGACCCGGGCACCACTTCGGTCGTCGCCATCCTCGTCTGCTTCTGCCTCGGCGCCGCGGTCTGGTTCGGCTACGGCACCCTGGCCGTGATGCTGGGCATTGCCACTACCGCCCTGCTCTACTTCAAGGCCGAACTGCACGGCATATCGAGCCAGCTGACGCCGAAGGACATCATCTCGATCCTGCAGTTCGCGGTGCTTTCCTTCGTCATCCTGCCCATCCTGCCCGACCAGAACTACGGTCCCTACGAGTCATTCAACCCCCATCAGGCCTGGCTCATGGTGGTGCTGGTGTCGGGCGTTTCGCTCGCCGGCTATGCCGCCCTGCGCCTGGCCGGACCGCAGCACGGCGCGCCGATGATGGGCCTGCTCGGCGGCCTCGTCTCGAGCACGGCAACAACGGTGGTCTTCTCCCGCCATGCCCATGCCGACGCTGCGCTGGCGCGAACCGCCATGGTGGTGATCATGGCCGCCAGCCTGATGGTGCTGCTGCGCCTGATGGTCATGACAGCCGTGGTGGCGCCCGACGTCATCGAGCCGCTCGCCAAGGTGTTCGCCGGCGGACTGGTGCTCGGCCTGGCAGCCACCGCATTCATCTGGCGCCGGCTGGAGGCACAGGGGGAACTGCCCATGCCCGAAGTGCGCAACCCGACGGAAATTCGCACCGCGCTGGGATTCGGTGCACTCTACGCCGTGGTGCTGCTCTGCTCGGCCTGGCTGTCCGACGTGGCCGGCGCCAAGGGCATGTACGCCGTGGCGCTGGCCTCCGGCCTGACCGATGTCGATGCCATCACCCTCTCCAGCCTGCGCCTGTTTTCGCTCGATGCCCTGTCGAAGGGACAGGCCGTCACCTCGATCGCCCTTGCCGTGCTGTCGAACCTGACTTTCAAATCCGGACTCATCGTCACCCTCGGCGGCTGGAAGCTGGCGCGCCTCACCCTGCCCGCCATGCTGGCGGTCGCCGCCGGCATCGGTATCGGCCTGTTTCTCGTATAGTCCGATAAACGGCTTCACTTGGGCCGGCTTCGCGGCGCAGGTACAATACGGCCGCGTTTTCTTTCCAGGTCTCCCGATCCGACATGACAACCTCGATTTTCGCAGCAGTGGAGCTTGCCCCCCGCGACCCCATCCTCGGCCTGAACGAAGCCTTCAATGCCGATGCGCGCGCCACCAAGGTCAATCTCGGCGTCGGCGTCTATAGCGACGACGGCGGCAAAATTCCTCTCCTGGCCGCCGTGCGTATGGCGGAAAGAGCTCGCCTGGAAGCCATGCCGGCACGCGGCTACCAGCCGATCGAGGGGCCGGCCAGCTACAACCAGGCCGTGCAAAACCTGACCTTCGGCGCCGACTCGGCCCTGCTCAAGGACGGCCGCGTCGTCACCGTCGAGGCGCTCGGCGGCACCGGCGCCCTCAAGGTCGGCGCGGATTATCTCCGTCGCCTGCTGCCGCAGGCTGCCGTCTATATCAGCGACCCGAGCTGGGAGAACCACCGCGCCCTCTTCGAGTCGGCCGGTTTCCGCGTCGAGAACTACCCCTACTACGACGCTGGCACGAAGGGCGTGAACTTCGCCGGCATGAAGGCCTGCCTGGCCGGGCTGCCGGCCGGCGCCATCATCGTCCTGCACGCCTGCTGCCACAACCCGACCGGCGCCGACCTGTCCGAGGCGCAGTGGCAGGAAGTGGTGGAGACCATTCGCGCGCGCGGCCTCGTCGCCTTCATCGACATGGCCTATCAGGGCTTCGCCGAAGGCATCGAGCCGGATGCCATGGCACTCAGGCTGTTCGCCGCTTCCGGCCTGCAGTTCTTCGTCTCCAGTTCCTTCTCCAAGTCCTTCTCGCTCTACGGCGAGCGCGTCGGCGCCCTGTCCATCGTCACCTCGAACAAGGACGAATCGGCCCGTGTCATGTCGCAAGTGAAGCGCGTCGTGCGCACCAACTACTCCAACCCGCCGACCCACGGCGGCGCCGTGGTGGCAGCGGTGCTTGCCAGCCCCGAACTGCGCAAGCTGTGGGAAGATGAACTGGCCGGCATGCGCGATCGCATCCGCGCCATGCGCACAGGCCTGGTGGACAAGCTCAAGGCGCGCGGTGTAGCGCAGGATTTCTCCTTTGTCGCCAAGCAGCGCGGCATGTTCTCCTACACCGGCCTGACGGCCGAACAGGTCGAGCGACTGCAGACCGAGTTCGGCATCTACGCCGTCAGCACAGGGCGCATCTGCCTCGCCGCGTTGAACACGCGCAACCTCGATTACGTCGCTGACGCGATCGCTGCCGTCATCAGGAAATAAGCAGGACCAGCCAAAAAAAACGGGCGCCCCATGCGCCCGATTTTTTGCCTGCCGCCGCCTTACCTCCCCCGGCTTTGGGTAAGCAGCGGAGCCTTCGTCGTGCCACCGATGGCAAGCGGCATCCGCACCACGGCTGCCGAGCTCTTCAGTTCGACGTTTATCACCCCGCTCAGCTTCCCGCCGCTGCCGATGCCGAGATTGCCGCCGGCCGTCAACAGGCCGGAAGCCAGGCGCAGGTCGCCGAGGCGGCACTGCTGCGGGGCGTACTGGACTATGCCGGTCAACTGCTCAAATCTCGTTTCGCCGCCGCGCGCCGTTCCGCGCCCGGTATTGCGTGCGGCCTCGATCAGATCGAAGCCCTTGGCCGCACC
>JAEHDO010000386.1 GCA_016880375.1 Betaproteobacteria bacterium
GATCCGCTCTGGCGAACCGACCGATGTGCCGCCGTATTTTTGAACTATGAGTGCCATGGGGTGCTGCTTATAGTGCGTTGAAAAACGAAGAATTTTACCTGAAATCGAAGCGGGGGCATAACGTCCGCCACACCCCCCGTACTAAGTCACTATGCAGACACCGGGTTTACCAAATTTATATGTTGATAGGATGATTTATATACTTTATTCTTAAACAAAGCATTGCTATCATGAATTAATGGGAATGGAATGTCGGGGTGATGGGGTATTTGAACTTTTTTTCAGGGCTCACGTCTCATTAATATTCAAAAGTCATAGGAAGGCAAAATGAAAAACGAATCCATCGACGCACGCGAGATTCGGCGCAAGCTCGGGCTCAACCAGCAGCAGTTCTGGTCCAGGATCGGTGTGACGCAGAGCGGCGGCTCCCGCTATGAAAGCGGCCGCAACATACCGCGGCCCGTGCAGCAGTTGTTGCGCCTGGTGCATGTCGAACAGATCGACATCAGCAAGATTAAGCGGGACGATTGGGAAGTGGTGGAATACCTCAAATCCAGCGATCCGGATCTGTTCAAATCGCTCAAGAAGGCCGCCAAGGCCAAGCTCAAAAAAGGCAGCTGAAAGGCAGACTCAGGCACTGACCCTGACGGCCAGCCCGAGCGCACGGATGCGCTCGGCAATCGCCTCCAGCCTGTCCTGCGGCAGCCTTGAAAGCCGCTCGGCCTCCGGTTGCTGTGAGGGACGCGCCAAGCCATAGAGATGCACCCCGGACAGACTGGCGCTCCCCGCTCTTGCGAGCACCTCAAGGTACGCCAACACTTCCTCATCCCCCGGACTCGCCCCATCCAGGGCGAAAAGACAGGTTTGCACCCAGGTCGGACATAACTGCGCGCAGTGATGCAGATTGCGCGAAACCGATTCCGGCGAGATTTCCACGCCATTGATGCGGCGATAGCCTTCGGCCGATCCCGCATCGACCTTGAACCAGACTTCCCCGCCCAGTTCGCCAAGCCGCCGCAAACCCTGCAGCACACTATTGCGTCCGAGCAGACTGCCATTGGTGATGACCCGGATCTTCACCTTGCCTTCCAGACCAGCGTCGTGCAGCACCCTGCCGACCAGTTCGATCGCTTCGGGAAATTCCCGCGCCGACGTCGGTTCGCCGTTGCCGGAGAACGCGATATCGACGATGCGCCGAGCATCCTCCGGGACATGCCTACGCATGAAGTCACCATGCTGCAAGGTATCGATGAAGCCGCGCAGTTCGCGCTCCAGTTGCGCCAGGTCGATTGGCGGGGCCGATCCTCGCCTGAGACCGGGCACCTGACAGTAGATGCAGCGCCAATTGCAGGCGTTGTTGGGATTCAGATTGATGCCAACCGAGACGCCGCCTGCACGCCGCGAAACTACCGGATAGACATAGGTCAGGCCGACGCTGTCACGGCTATGGTCGGTCACCCCAAGATGCTTTGCCTTTCCGCTCACTCCAGTTTCTCCATGACCGGGTGCTATAATTCGCGCTCGTATCAGATCAATGTCCAGAGGCACCATGCGCATCACCCGCCGCCTCGAGTTCGATTCCGGCCACCGCATCCCCGACCATCAGAGCCAGTGCCGCCATCTGCACGGCCATCGTTACGCCATCGAGATCACTCTGCAGGGAGACATCATTCGCCAGGCGGGATCGCCCCTGAACGGCATGGTGATGGATTTCTCGGATATCAAGACGCTGGCCAAGCAAAATCTCGTCGATTCCTGGGATCACGCCTTTCTCGTCTGGCGCGGCGACAGCACCCTGTTGAGTTTCCTCGAAAGCCTGCCGGGACACAAGACCGTAGTCCTGGAAGTGGTGCCAACGGCCGAAAACCTGGCTGCCCTGGCGTTCGACCTGCTCGACCGGGTATATCGGGATACCTACGGCAATCATTTACGTCTGGAGCAAGTACGGCTCTACGAGACGCCGAACTGCTGGGCCGATGCAGTGCGCAGCGAAGTGGGCCGGGGTTGATGGCGGAAGGTGTGAGATTCGAACTCACGGTGCCCTTGCGGGCACGCCGGTTTTCAAGACCGGTGCATTCAACCACTCTGCCAACCTTCCGAACTCCCGATGAAGCCGATTTTGGCACCGGCATAACCTGGAGGTTATGCCGGTGCCGCCAGAAAAGAGCATTCGCACCGACAAGTCCCCATTCAGGCTGAAATTTTATCATGGCATTTTCATGCCTTTGGCTTGCCATGCCGGAAACAAGAAGCCGTCTTGCCTGTGCGGCCGAATCGTTATTCCCTCTCGAACAGGGCAATGGACTCGACATGGGAGGTCTGCGGGAACATGTTGGCGATTCCGGCACCCCGCAATCTATAGGCTTTCTCGTGCACCAGAACGGCCGCATCGCGCGCCAGCGTGGCCGGATTGCAGGACACATAGACAATGCGGCCAGGGCCATGCTCTCCAATTGCCTTGACCAACTCGATCGCCCCCTCGCGCGGAGGATCGATCAGCCACTTGTCCAACCGCCCCCATGCGTCCAGCAGTGCCGGCGTGGCATCGAAGAGGTTCGCGACGACAAACGCCGTCAGGCCGGAAAGTTCGTTCAGGGCGGCATTTTCCTCTGCCCGGCACACCAGGGCCTGGCTGCCCTCCACGCCAAAGGCAAAGGCACCGCTACGCGCAATGGGTAGTGTGAAATTGCCCAGACCGCAGAACAGGTCGCCGATGCGCTCCCCGGGCTCGGGCTGCAGCAGATGCATGGCCCGGCGCAGCAACATGCGGTTGATGCCATGATTGACCTGTGTGAATTCGTTGGGCCGGAACTCCAGTTGCAAGCCGAAATCCGGCAGGACGTAGCTGAGTGGTGGCGCTTCGAGCGGATGAAACGGCTGGGCCGTCTCGGCACCGCCAGGCTGCAACCAGAACTGGACGCCCTGTGCATCGGCAAAATCGCGCAGTAACGACTCGTCCCCCGGCGTCAGCCGCTGCAGGATGCGCAACACCAGCACCGTCACACCATCGCCCACTGCAACCTCGATCTGTGGCAGACGGTCGGAGATGGACAGGGCACCAATCAGCTTCCGCAGCAGAGGCAGCAGGGCGGAAACCGGCGGCGGCAGCACCTCGCAGCTGTCCATGTCGGCGATGAAACTGCTGCGCTTCTCGTGGAAGCCCACCAGCACCCCGCCCTTCTTCGGCACCAGCCGAACCGACAGCCTTGCACGGGTGCGATAACCCCATGCCGGGCCGTGGATGGCCGGATAGATCACCTCCGGCCGCATACGCCCGATGTGCCAGAAGTCGTCCTCCAGTACACGCTGCTTGGCCGCCGCCTGCCCTGGCCCACCAAGATGCTGCATGCTGCAACCGCCGCATATGCCGAAGTGTCTGCAGCGTGGTTCGGCACGCAGGGCGTTCGATGTCAGGATCCGGCTTGCCGTGGCCAATTCATAGTTCGGCTTCCGGCGATAGCTGGAAAAGACCACCCGTTCCTGCGGCAGGGCGCCTTCGATGAAGATGGTCTTGCCTTCATGTCGGGCCACCCCCCTGCCTTCGTGGTCAAGCGATTCAATGATGGTTTCGGGCATTTCCGGTGGGATCGGGAACGGGAGGCGCAATTGTATGCATGGCCACGGGATTTGCAACGATCCCGGCCTTGTCCTAGGATGACGACAAATTATTCAGGCTTGAGACCCTATGCCGGACAGCCTTGAGGAATTGTTCGATACTCGCGCCGCCTATCAAAGGGCGGTAGACAATGTTCTTTCGGTGGCAAAAGAGGAAATCTGCGTCTTTGATACGGACCTCAGAAACCTCGAATTCGACGCCCGGGCGCGAGCGGACACGATTGCTGCCTTTCTCGCGGGAGGGCGTGACCGCAGCTTGCGCATAGTCCTGCATGAACTCGACCACGTGAATCGCAACTCGCCCCGCCTCATGGGCCTGCTGAAACGCTACGGTCACTGTTTTTCCATTCGCCAGACCCCGGAATCGCTGCGCAACCTGGCAGACGCTTTCGTGCTGGCCGACGGGGTCAGCGGCGTAATCCGCTTCCATGCCGACCATTTCCGCGGCAAACTGCTGCTGGAGCAATCGGTGGCTGTCCATGATTGGCAGCAAAGATTCGAGGGGCTCTGGATGGAAGCAATTCCGGGAATCTCGGCAACCCACCTCGGGCTATAGCCGTAATCCGTTCCAGAGAAGATGAGTGGTTTTTTTATGTGGTTTTGTTAAACTAACCTTTGGCTTGAACGCGTTCTCGCCAAACTCAACATGTTGTATATACAAAATTTCTTTTATCGATAAGGGAAATCACATGAAACACTCTCTCCTCGTTGCCGCCCTCGTTGCCGTGGC
>JAEHDO010000058.1 GCA_016880375.1 Betaproteobacteria bacterium
GGGACAAGCTGATCTACACCACCTTCGACTGGGGCATCCGCGACGAGGACGGCTACTACTTCATCCTCGGCCGCACCGACGACGTCATCAACGTCGCCGGCCACCGCCTCGGCACGCGCGAGATCGAGGAGGCGGTGAGCGCCCATGACGCCATCGCCGAAGTCGCCGTGGTCGGCGTCGCCGACCCGCTCAAGGGCCAGATGCCGCTCGCCTTCGCCGTCGTCAAGGACGCCGCCCGGGCCGCCACGCCGGAACTGCGCGCCGCGCTGGAAAAGGAGGTGATGGCCAAGGTGGACAGCCTGCTCGGCGCCATCGGCCGGCCGAAGCGCGTGCATTTCATCAACCAGCTGCCGAAGACCCGCTCCGGCAAGGTGCTGCGCCGCTCCATCCAGGCCATCGCCGAGGGCCGCGACCCGGGCGACCTGACCACGCTCGACGATCCGATCGGCATCCAGATGGTGAAGGAAGCCGTCTCCGGCTAGCAGGCGGCCGCTCGCCGGAACGCCCCGGGCGGCTTTGCCCCCGGGGCGTTTTCTTTGCCGGCGGGGCAGGTATCATCTGCACTCCACACCCTCCGAGAAGCCGCCATGCCCGCCATACCCGTCGCGTCCATCCGCAACGTCGCCTTGCTGGGCCATGCCGGCGCCGGCAAGACCAGCCTGGCGGAAGCCCTGCTCGGCGCGGCCGGCGCGAGCCCGTCCAGGAACGGCGCCGGCGTCCTCGATTACGACCCGCTGGAAAAGCAGCACCATCACTCCATCAAGCTGGCCTGCGCCCATTTCGACAGCGAAGGCGTGCGCGTGCACCTGCTCGACTCCCCCGGCTATCCGGATTTCGCCGGCCAGGCGATCGCCGCGCTCGATGCCGCCGAGACGGCGGCGATCGTCATCAACGCGCAGAACGGCATCGAGATCACCGCCCGGCGCATGGCGCTGTGGGCGCAGACGCGCAAGCTGTGCCGCATGGTCGTCGTGAACCGCATCGACGCCGAACACCTCGATCTGCCCAGGCTGCTGGAGGAACTGCAGGCCGCCTTCGGCCGCGAGTGCCTGCCGGTGAACCTGCCCGCCGGCGGCGGGACGCGGGTGGTCGACTGCTTCTTCAACCTGGGCGGCGAGGCCACCGATTTCTCCTCGGTCGAGGCCGCCCATCGCGCCCTGGTCGAACAGGTGGTCGAGGTGGACGAGGCGCTCACCGAGCGCTACCTCGGCGGCGAAGAGATTCAGCCTGCCGAACTGCACGACGCCTTCGAGCAGGCTCTGCGCGAGAACCACCTCCTGCCGGTGCTGTTCGCTTCGGCGAAGAGCGGCGCCGGCGTGCGCGAGCTGATCGACTTCATCCGCCGCCTGGCGCCCAATCCGCGCGAGGGCAATCCGCCGCTGTTCGAGAAATGGGCCGGGGGCAACGCCGCCGGCGCCGAGTTCTTCCAGTCCGTTCCCGGCCCGGGCGGACATGTGCTGGCGCACGTCTTCAAGGTCGAGGTCGACCCTTACCTGGGCAAGGTGGCGGTGCTGCGCGTGCACCAGGGCACGGTCACCGCCGGCATGCCGCTCTACGCCGGGGAAGCGCGCAAGCCCTTCCGCGTGGCGCACCTGTATGCCGTGCAGGGCAAGGAACTGGAGCCGATCGGCGCGGCCGGCCCCGGCGCGATCTGCGCCATCAATAAAGTGGATGAGCTCGGCTTCGACATGGTGCTGCACGACGCGCCCGAGGACGCCGCCATCCATTTCCGCCCGCTGCCGATCCCGCACGCCGTGTACGGCCTCGCCGTGCGCGTCAGGAAACAGAGCGACACGCAGAAGCTGGCCGAGGTGCTGCACCGCCTGGTCGCCGAGGACCCCGGCCTGCAGGTCGAGCACGACCCGATCACCCACGAGGCGGTGATCCGCGGCCTGGGCGAGATGCACCTGGCGCGCGTCATGGAGAAGATGCGCGCCCAGTACAAGCTCGACATCGACAGCCATCCGCCCACCATCCCCTACCGCGAGACCGTGACGATTCCTGCCGAGGGCCACCACCGCCACAAGAAGCAGTCGGGCGGCGCCGGCCAGTTCGGCGAGGTGTTCCTGCGCATCCGGCCGCTGGCGCGCGGCGAGGGCTTCCGCTTCGTCGACGAGGTCAAGGGCGGCGTGATCCCCGGCACCTTCATCCCCGCGGTCGAAAAGGGCGTGCGCGAGGTGCTGGGGCATGGCGCCATCGCCGGCTTCCCGGTGCTGGATGTCGAGGTCACGGTATACGACGGCAAGACCCATCCGGTCGACGGCAAGGAAATCGCCTTCATCGTCGCCGGCCGCAAGGCTTTCCAGGATGCCGTGGCAAAGGCCCGCGCGCAGGTGCTGGAACCGATCGTCGCGCTGGAGCTGACCGTTCCCGAGTCCGCCATCGGCGACACCTCCGGCGAAATCGCCGCGCGGCGCGGCCATGTCACGGCCACCGGAGCGGCGCGCGGCGGCATGGCGGCGCTCTCGGCACGCGCCCCGCTGGCCGAACTGACGGATTTCCAGAACCGCCTCAAGGCGCTCACCAGCGGACAGGGCAACTACACCATGGAACTGGTCGGCTACGAACCGGCCCCCCCGGCCGTGCAGTCGCGCCTGATGGCCGCCTTCCGGCCGCGCGAGGAGCAGTAAGCGCCGTATTGCGGCGACTGACTTTTCCCTTCCCTGCTGCCGGAAGGGGTTTTCGTTCAAGTCCTTGGTATTGATCCACGTCAAGCACGCCCTGCCGGGCCACCCCTAGACTGCCTGCTCCCCGAAAGACTTCACGCCCATGCTCACCGGCAAACCCTTTGAACTCGTCTGCCCGGCCGGCGCCCTGCCGTCGCTGAAGGCCGCCGTCGACAACGGCGCCGACTGCGTCTACACCGGCCTCAAGGACAACACCAACGCGCGCAACTTCACCGGCCTGAACTTCGACGACGCGCAATTGCGCGAGGGCATCCGCTATGCCCACGACCGGCGCGCCAAGGTGCTGCTGGCGCTGAACACCTATCCGCAGACCGCCACCTGGGGCCGCTGGACCGCCGCTGTCGACAAGGCCGCCGACTTCGGCGTGGATGCCGTCATCCTCGCCGACCCCGGCCTGATGGAGTACGCGAAGACCAGGCACCCGCAGCTGCGCCTGCACCTCTCCGTGCAGGGCTCGGCCACCAGCTACGAGGCGATCAA
>JAEHDO010000059.1 GCA_016880375.1 Betaproteobacteria bacterium
CCCTGCTCGGCAAGCTGGCGAAGCTGGTCGGCCTGGCGAAACCCGTCACCGACGCCGAACTCGCCGAATGGAGCCCGCTGGTCTACGATTCCTGCACCCTGTGCGGGCGCTGCTCGATGGTCTGCCCGGTCGGCAACGACATCGCCTACATGGTGCGCAAGATGCGCGAAGGCATGTCGGCGGCCGGCCACGCGCCGGAAGGCCTCGTCACCGCCACCACGCGCGCCATCCAGAGCGGCAGCCCGGCCGGCGTGAAGTGGGCCACGGTGGAGGCGACGATCAAGCGCGTGCAGAAGGAGTTCGGCTTCGAGGTGCCGGTGAACAAGGAGAACGCCGACTACCTGGTGCTGATGTCGTCGTGGGAGATTCTCAACTTCCCGGAATACCTCGGCGCCGTCGGCCGCATCCTCAACCAGGCCGGCGCCACCTGGACCCTGGCGGAGGATGCCTACGAGGCCACCAACAGCGGCATCCAGATCGGCGCCTCCGACCTCGCCCGCGAACTGGTCGGCCGCATCGTCGGCGCCGCCGAACGGCTGAAGGCGAAATGCGTCATCAGCCCGGAGTGCGGCCACGCCTACACCGCCATCCGCTGGGAGGGGCCGAACCTGATGGGCCGCCCCTTCGGCTTCGAGGTGAAGCACATCCTCGAGGTGCTCGACGACCTGCGCCAGGCCGGCAAGCTCAAGCTGAAGGGCACGCTGGACAAGCCGCTCACCTATCACGATCCCTGCCAGATTTCGCGCCGGGGCGGCGTGTACGAGCAGCCGCGCACGCTGCTCAACCAGCTGGCACCGCAGTTCAAGGAAATGACCGACAGCGGCGTGATGAACTGGTGCTGCGGCGGCGGCGGCGGCGTCTCCGCCAACGAGCGCGCCGAGGAACTGCGCTTTACGGCCTTCAAGCGCAAGAAGGCGCAGATCGAGGAACTCGGCGTGAAGACCCTGGTGACGGCCTGCGCCAACTGCCGCGTCGTCATGGAGGAAGCGCTGGAGCACTACCACATGGACATCCAAATGCTCGGCCTGACCGAGCTGGTCGCCGAGCACCTCGACGAGGGAAAACCCAATGAGTGAACGCCTGGTCATCGACCCGATCACCCGCATCGAGGGCCACCTGCGCATCGAGGCGCAGATGAAGAACGGCGCCATCGAGGCGGCGTATTCCTCCGGCACCATGGTGCGCGGCATCGAGGTCATCCTGCGCGGGCGCGACCCGCGCGACGCCTGGGCCTTCGCCCAGCGCATCTGCGGCGTGTGCACCCTGGTGCACGCCATCGCCTCGGTGCGCGCCGTCGAGGACGCGCTGAAGATCCGCATCCCGCCCAACGCCGAGCTGATCCGCAACCTGATGATCGGCGCGCAATACATCCACGACCACGTCATGCATTTCTACCACCTGCATGCGCTCGACTGGGTGGACGTGGTCTCGGCGCTGAAGGCCGACCCGAAGGCCACCGCCGCGCTGGCGCAGTCGCTGTCGAAGTACGCGAAATCCTCGCCCGGCTATTTCGCCGACGTGCAGGCGAAACTGAAGAAGCAGGTCGACAGCGGCCAGCTCGGCCTCTTCCGCAACGGCTACTGGGGCCATCCCGCCTACAAGCTGCCGCCGGAAGCCAACCTCATGGCGGTGGCGCACTACCTCGACGCGCTCGCCTGGCAGCGCGAGGTGGTGGCGCTGCACACGATCCTCGGCGGCAAGAACCCGCACCCGAATTTCGTCGTCGGCGGCGTGCCGATCGCCATCAGCATCTGGCCGGACCACCCCGGCCGCGGCAAGGGGCCGCACTACCGCGGCGGCCAGGGCGGCACCGCGCTCGACGTCACCGGCCTGCAGCGCATCCAGTCGGTGATCCAGTCGATGCGCGAGTTCGTCGACCAGGTCTACGTGCCCGATACGCTGGCCATCGCCGGCTTCTACAAGGACTGGTTCAAGCAGGGCGAGGGCCTCGGCAACTTCATGACCTTCGGCGACCTGCCGTCGAAAGGCATGAACGACCCTTCGGGCTTCTTCTTCCCACGCGGCGCCATCCTCAACCGCGACCTGTCGAAGGTGCACGAGGTCGACCTCAACGCCGAGGACCAGGTGCAGGAGTACGTCGCGCATTCCTGGTACGACTACGCCGGCGGCAAGACGAAGGGCCTGCATCCCTACCAGGGCGA
>JAEHDO010000060.1 GCA_016880375.1 Betaproteobacteria bacterium
AGGTTGCCGCCTTCGAGGTAGTTGGCGAAGTCGAGCTTCTGCGCGGCCGTGGCGCGCTGCTGGCCGGCGCCGCGCTGGCCGGCGAAGATCAGGGCGGCGGCGCAGGTGCCGTCGCCATTCACCGTGAACGGCACGGAGGGCCGGGCGAGGAAGATCATTTCCTTGTAGTGGTCGTAATAGCCCTGCGGCGCCTGGCTGGCGTCGTAGCAGGCGTTGTCGGCGATGCGGGCGGCGGTGCCGCTGGCGATGGCCTGGTCGCGCAGGCAGTTGGCCATGCGGTCGAGCAGGGCGTTGATGTCGGTGCGGAAATAGGCGTGCTTGCGGACGGCGCCGAAGAGCGCATCGCCGGTCAGGGCCAGGCCGGTGTCGTTGGCGAGCAGGCTGCAGTCGCTGCCCGGACAGGCGTCGGCGAGGAAATTGCCGCCGGAGGCGAAGACCCGGCCGCGGGTGGTGAGCGCCTTGGGGACGAGCGCATCCGTCACGGCATAGGCCTTGTTGGTCCCCGCCAGGTAGTTGGTGACGCCGCCCAGCGCCGCGGCGGCGGCGGGGTCGAGGTAGTTGGCGACGCCGTAGTTGCCGCCGCAGCGGGACACGTCGTCACCCCCGGCGGGGGCGCGGTCCTGGCCGGGCAGCGCCGGCCCGGCGGAGAAGATCACCGCCACCGGCCGCTCGTGGGCGCCGGCCAGCGCCGAGGCCAGCGCCGCCGTGCCGTCGGCGACGACGACGTCGAGGTGGCTAAGCGCGTCCCAGTTCATCGGCGACAGCCGCTGCTCGCGCTGGTGGCTGCCGGAGACGGCATACCAGAGGCATTCGCCGGCGCGGTCGCGCAGCGGCTCGATGCCGAGCGTGCGCCAGGGCAGCCGGCCGATGACGGTCGCGCCGAGCGCATTGCCGGCGAAGTTGGCGGCGTCGCAGCCCTCCTGGAGGCAGCCGGCGTTGTTGTTGCGCGTCGATCCCAGGTCCGGCAGCGGCAGGTAGCCGTACATCCGGCCGGGCTGGCCCTGGGCGGTCTGCTGTTCGCGGTAGCGCAGGGCATGGCCGACGAGGGCCTCCTTCGCCAGGGCCAGGGTTTCCTGGGTCTGCTGCATGCGGCGGGCGTCGGTGCTGTCGGAGGGCAGGCCGCTGAAGATGTAGAAGAGCCCGCCCATCACCAGCAGGAGCATGAAGACCAGCAGGGCGGCGCCGCGCTGGCCGGGCAAGGCCATCCGCCCTCGCCGTCCTGCCGGGACTGACTTTTTACCCTGGGTCATGGCGGGGCAGCGGCGGCTGCGGACTATTTCGCCCTGGCGCCGTCGCGCTTGACGGTGATGCGGCCCTCGCCGACGCCGCTGCTGGTTTCGCGCGTGGCGCGGTTGATGGCTTCGCCGACCTTCAGGGTGGCGGGGGATTCCTCGCCGGCGACGACGGTCGCTTTCGCGGGATTGGCGCGATCGACCTCGACACGCACCCCGGAGGCGGCGGCATTGCCGGCGTCCTGCGGCGTGTTGTTGACCCAGGTCGTCGTCTTGCCACCGCTGCGCCGGACGATGCCGGAGACGGTGAGCGTGGCGCCTTCGATGACCTGCTGGGTTTCCTGGATGTTGAGCTGGCGCTGGCGTTCCAGCGCGGCGCGGCGCTCGGGCGTGAAGAACAGCCTGCCGAGGGGCTCGGCGCCGGCGGGCAGGGCCGCGGCCAGGCAGGCCAGGCCGGCGGCGGCGGCGAGGAGGCGTGCGGCCTTCATGCCCCCTTCCTCTCGCGAATGGTGATCCAGTCGATGCTGCAGTCGGCGGCGAGCTGGGGCGGCACGCCGGGGCTGTCGCCGCCGGCCTTCGGCAGGCGCTCGACGTCGCAGCGGCGCACGCGCAGGTAGGCCTGCGCCGAAGCCCGCAGGTCGGAGAGGAAGTTGAGCAGGTCCTCCTCGTGCAGCAGCTTCATCTTCATTTGCATGGTGCTGGCGAGGAAGTCGAAGTTGGCGCTCGCGCCCGGCAGGATGGCGGCGCCGATCGCCTCCTGCGGGGCGATTTCGTACTGGATGTCGTAGAGCTTGCGGGCGGTCTTGATGGCGCGGATCTGCTCGACCCAGTCGAGCCGCATCTCGTCGCCGATGATGCCGCGGCCGGACAGTTCGTTGTAGCGGGCGATCTTCGACTTGATCTCGAGTTCCTCGTCGCGCGCGCGGGCGAGCCGCCCCTGGATTTCCTGGCGCTTGGCCTGCGCCACGGCCTGGCTTTTCTTGGCCGCTGCCTGCAGCTGCAGCGTAGCGAAGACGATGGCGCCGCCAGCGGCGGCCATGACGACGGCCGCGGCCAGGCCCAGGCCGATGCGGCGGAAATCGTCCTTGGAAAAGGGGGTGGCCATGTCACAGCTTCCTGCTGAGGTGGATGACGAACTTCAACTTGGCGAGCGACTGCTCGGCCTCGCTCGAACTCTTGAGCGACTTGCCGGATTCGATGTCGAACGGCATCTGCACGACGTTGACCTGCAGGCCGGGGTTGTTGCGCAGGGCCTCGGCAAAGGCATTGACCGTTTCGAGCTGGCCGCGCTGGTCGGCGGCCATCGACGCCGGCAGCAGGCCATGCACGACGGCGGTCTCGTACATGGCATTGGGCGCGGTGGCCGGGGCGGCGGCGCCCGCCGGCTTGCGCGCGTCCGCCTGGGCCTTCACGCCCTCGTCCGGGTTGGCGCTGAGCTGCCACTGCAGGCGCTCGAGGTCGATCCGCGGCGCTCCGTCCAGGGCGCGGCTGACGGCAAGGTAGAGGGATTCGACCGGGGCGCTGCGCTTCTCGAGGCTTTCGAAGCGGTTGATCACCGCGCGCAGGCCATCCGTGCTGACAGGCATCGGCGGGTAGGTCTTCTGGATGGCCTGGTATTTCAGCAGGTCGGCCTCGGCCTGCAGCAGCAGGTCGTTCGTGGCGGAGCGGGATTGCAGGACGTTTACCATCTCGCGCCCGGCGAAGAGCAGGCAGCCGAGCAGGGCGATGGCGCCGACCTTGTAAAGCCAGGAGCGGATCTGCGACAGGCGGTGGAAGTGGCGTGCCTGCGGCTGGGCAAACTGCTCGCGCGGCGGCTTCTGCAGCAGCAGGTGCTGGAACAGGGATTCGCTGCGCGAGTCCTGCGGCAGGGTTTTCAGGCCGATGGCCTTGCAGGCGGCGTGCAGGTCGTGGAGGATGAACTGCAATTCCTCCGTGCTCCTGCAATGTTCCAGGAAGCTGCCGCTCTGGGCCGGGTGCGCCAGGACGATGACGGGCAGGGGGGTGCCGCGCGCGATCAGGCGCTGGCCGAGCAGGTACTGGTGGATCTTGGCGGCTTCAGCGGCGCAGCCGGCGGCGATTTCGGCGCTGCCGGAGGCCGCCATTGACGTCAGTCGGCTGAATTTGAGGCGTCCGTCCTCGAAAAAGCTCTGCCGGATGCCGCCGTGGGTGATCGACACCAGCAGGCAGCGTTCGCGCGCCGGCGGCAGCCTGGCGAGGAGCTGCGCGCCGATCAGCGGCAGGGACCAGATGCCCGCCAGCTGCGCTTCGGCGGCCTGCAGGGCGGCGAGCCAGGGCTCGAAGAGCGGCGGCCGCGTCAGGGCGGTGAACAGGAATTTCTCGTCGCGGCGGCCGGATTTTTCGCGGCCGTAGGAGAGTGCCGTCGCCAGCGGCGAGCCGTAAAAATACTGGCCCAGCTTGCGTGCCAGCAGGGCGCGGCGGTCGGCGCCCTGGGTATAGGGCAGGACCTCGATCTGGAAGCCCTCGTCCGGGATGTCGGCCAGCATCTGGAAAATGCTGCTGCGATGCCGGGCAAGGTATTCGGAGAAGGCGGCCACGCCGGCTTCGTCGTGCGGGAAATGCCCCTCCTCGCGCAGCGTGCCGCCGTGCCACAGCGAGGCGCTGAGCCGGTTGGCGTCCAGATAGAGCAGGCGTTGCTGTGGCATCAGATCTTCAGCTTGGTGATGACGTCGTAGATCGGACCGAGCACCGAGAGCATGACCCAGCCGAGGATGGTGCCGAGGATGAGCGTCATCGCCGGCTCGATCATGGCCTGGACCTTCTCGATGGATTCCTTGACGTCGCGGTTGTAGAAATAGGCGACGTTGAGCAGTGCCGAGTCGAGCGCGCCGGTGTTTTCGCCGACCTTGAGCATGCGGATCACCAGGGGCGGGAAGAGGTTGATGTTCTGGAAGGCCACGGTGACGTTCTGGCCCTCGGCGATCAACTGGCCGGCGTGCTTGAGGCCGCCCTCGATGACGGTGTTGCCGACCACGTCTTCCGTGGCGCGGATGGCGTCGATGATGGCGATGCCCGAGGCGTACATCATGGCGAAGACGCTGGCGAAGCGCGACAGGATGATCTTGCGCAGGATCGGGCCGAGCACGGGCAGTGCCAGCTTGAATTCGTCGAAGCGGTAGCGGAAGGCCGGGTTGGCCTCCACCGCCAGCTTGATGCCGATGGTCACGGCGGCGGGCACGAGCAGGAACAGATACCAGAACTGCTTGACGAAGGCCGAGGTGGCCAGCAGCACCCGGGTCTGCGTCGGCATGTCCTGCCCCATGTTCTTGATGAAGCCGGCCATCTGCGGCACCAGGTAGACCATCAGGAAGAAGGTTACGCCGAGGACGATGGTGCCGACGAAGGCCGGATACATGAACAGCTTCTTGGTGTGCGAGGCCAGCTCGTCTTCCCACTTCAGCGATTCGGTGAGGCTCTTCAGCACGGCCGGCAGGTTGCCGGTGTCCTCGCCGGCGCGGATCAGGCTGCTGAAGACCTTGTCGAAGACCTTGGGGTGCTCGTCCATCGACTGCGAGAGCGTGCGGCCGCCCTCGATGGCCTCGATCATGCTGGTGATCACTTCGCGGAAGCGCGGGTGGTAGATGCTGTCGCGCAGGTCCGTCAGCCCTTCGAGGATCGGCACGCCGGCGCGCGTGAGCTGCTCCATGTGGAAGCAGAAGTTGATCAGCTCGGGCTTGGGAATCTTGCCGCCGCGGAAGAAGCCGCCCTGGCGGACTTCGTTGCCGTTGATGAAGTCGAGCTCCATGCGCTTCAGGCGCATTTCGAGGTCGACCAGGTTGATGGCGTCGAGCTGGCCGTGCACGACGCGGCCGCCTTCGTTCATGGCTTTGTAGGTGAACAGCGACACGCTACATCCGCTCCGTCAGGTCGACCACCCGGCCGACTTCCTCGAGGGAAGTCGAGCCTTCGCGTACCCGCCGCAGCCCGTCTTCCGCCAGGGTGCGGAAGCCCTTGGCGAGGGCGGCCTGCTTGATTTCCCGATTGGTGGCACGCCGCGCCACCAGCTCGTCGAGGTCGGCGTCCATGCGCAGCAGCTCCATGATCGCCTGGCGGCCGCGGTAGCCCTGGTACTCGCAGTGCTCGCAGCCGCTGGCGCGGTAGAGCGTGGGCGGCGGCGCATCGTCGGCCAGGCCGAGCAGGCGCGTTTCGTGGGCTTCGGGCTTGTAGGGCTTCTTGCAGTGCGGGCAGAGCTTGCGCACCAGGCGCTGGGCGACGACGCCGATGATGTTGCCGGCCATGATGTCGGGCAGGACGCCGATGTCGAGCAGGCGCGGGACGGCGCCGATGGCCGAGTTGGTATGCAGGGTGGAGTACACCTGGTGGCCGGTCATGGCGGCGCGGAAGGCCATCTCGGCCGTGTCCTGGTCGCGGATCTCGCCCACGAGGATGATGTCCGGGTCCTGGCGCATCATCGAGCGGATGCCCGAGGCGAAGTCGAGCTTCACCACCTCGTTCACCGAGGTCTGGCGGATCATCGCCATCGGGTACTCGACCGGGTCCTCGAGGGTCATGATGTTCACGCCCTCGGTGTTCACGTAGTTGAGCACCGAGTAGAGCGTGGTCGTCTTGCCGCTGCCCGTGGGCCCGGTGACGAGGATGATCCCCTCGGGGCGGGCGAGCATCAGCTTCAGGGTCTTCAGCTCCTCGGGCTGCAGGCCCAGGTCCTCGAGGGGCACGATGCCCTTGTCGCGGTCGAGGATGCGCAGCACGATGTTCTCGCCGTGCGTGGTGGGCTGCG
>JAEHDO010000387.1 GCA_016880375.1 Betaproteobacteria bacterium
CGACAAGCTGTGGCCGGAGGCCGACTGGCTGCAATTGGCCGCAGCGCTGAATGCGCGCGGACTGGCCTGCGTGCTGCCCGGCGGCAGCGCCGAAGAGCGCGAGCGCGCCGCGCGCCTGGCCGCTGGAATGAAGCGGGCGGTCGCCGCGCCCCCCCTGGGCATTGCCCAACTGGCACAACTGCTGGCGGGGGCGCGAATCGTGGTCGGCGTCGACACCGGCCTGAGCCACATCGCCGCCGCCCTGGGCAGGCTGACTTTTTGCCTGTTTTCCGGCTCGCAGCCGGAACTGACGGGCGTCCATGCGGGAGAAACGGCAATCAATCTTGGCGGCGCCGGCGCGGCGCCGACGGCCATGCAGGTCGTGGACGCGGTCACGCAACGACTGTGATGGCGCGCTTCTTCTACAACCTGACGCTGCTGCTGCTGCTGCCCTACGTCGGGCTGCACCTGCTCCTGCGCAGCCGCCGCCAGCCGGAATACCTGAGGCATGTGGGGGAGCGGTTCGGCTTTTACCCCTCTCCCCAAAGGGGCGAGGGAGTCATTTGGCTGCACGCCGTCTCGGTCGGCGAGACCCGCGCCGCGCAGCCCCTGGTAACCGCCCTGAAGGCGCGCTATCCCGGCCACCGGATTCTGCTCACGCACATGACGCCGACCGGCCGGCAGGCATCCGAAGAACTGTTCGGCGATGCCGTGCACCGCGCCTATCTGCCCTATGACTACCCGTTTGCCGTGCAGCGCTTCCTCGCGCATTTCAGGCCGGCCGTCGGCGTCATCATGGAAACCGAACTCTGGCCGAACCTGGTGAGCGCCTGCAAGGCGCAGGGCATCCCCCTGCTGCTGGCGAACGCGCGCCTGTCGGAAAAATCGGCGCGGCGCTACGCCCGCTTTCCGAACCTGACGCGCAGTGCCCTGCGGGATCTGGCAGGGATCGCCGCGCAGACGGAACAGGATGCCGCCCGCCTGACTGCGCTGGGCGCGCCGAAAGCGGACGTGCTCGGCAATGTGAAGTTCGACATCCTGCCGCCGCCGGAACAACTCGCGCTGGGCGAAACGCTGAGGAAATGGATCGGGCCGCGACCGGTGCTGCTGGCCGCCAGCACGCGCGAGGGCGAGGAGGCGCTGCTGTTCGAGGCGCTGGCACGGCATCCGCTGGGCGGGGCGCTGTTCGTCGTCGTGCCGCGCCACCCGCAGCGCTTCGACGAGGTGGCTGCGCTGGCCGTGAAGGCCGGCTTCGTCGTACAGCGCCGCAGCGGAAACGCCCCGGTCGGGGCGCAGACGCAGGTGCTGCTCGGCGACAGCATGGGGGAGATGTTTGCCTACTACGCCGCCTGCGATGTCGCCTTCGTCGGCGGCAGCCTGCTCGAGTACGGCAGCCAGAACCTGATCGAGGCCTGCGCGGCGGGCAGGCCGGTGCTGATCGGCCGCTCGACCTACAACTTCGCGCAGGCGGCCGGGGAGGCACTGGCCTGCGGCGCGGCGCGACAGGTTAGCTCGGCGGAGGAACTCGTGGAAGCGGCCGGCGCCCTGCTGGACGACGCCGGCTTGCGCCAGCGCATGGGCAAGGCCGGACTGGAATTCGCCGCACACCACCGCGGCGCAACGGAAAAAACGCTCGCGCTTATTTCTCGAGCAATGCGTTGACCGCCTGGACGTCGTCCTCGCTCAGCGAGCCGGCGGCCGACTTGAGGCGCAGTTGCGCGACGAGGGTGTCGAACACGGCCTTGGCCAGGTCGCGCCGCGTCAGGGCGAGCTGCTGCTGCGCGTTCAGCACGTCGATGTTGATGCGCACGCCGACTTCATAACCGAGCTTGTTCGAATCCAGGGACGACTGGCTGGAGACCAGCGCCTGGCGCAGTGCCTTCACCTGCGCAAGGCCGCTGGTCACGCCGAGGTAGGCCTGGCGCGCATTGAGCGCCGCGCTGCGTTTCGTGTTGTCGAGGTCGGCGCGGGCCTTGTCGCGCAGGGCGACCGCCTCGCGATCACGCGACATCACGGCGCCTCCGGCGAAGATCGGCAGGTTGACCTGGACGCCGACGGTGGACACATGCGAATCGTAGCCATAGGGGATGACCGCCCCGGCCGTCAGTCCGCCCGTGGCCGAATTGCGGCCGGTCGTGGCGACCAGATCCACGGTCGGCAGGTGGCCGGCACGCTGCTTGCTGACCTCCTTGTCGGCGATTTCCAGCGCCGCCTCCTGGGCGGCGACCAACGGGCTGCCGGATTCGGCGGTTTCCACCCACTGCGTCATGTTGTCCGGCTGGGGGCGCAACAGTTCCACCTGCCGGCGCAGCGGCGCCAGCGTTTCGGGCACCTTGCCGGTGATCAGGCGCAGCGCCTGGCGCTTGATTTCCAGTTCGTTCTGCGCCGCCAGTTCCTGCGACGTCGCGATGTCGAAGCGCGATTGCGCCTCGTGCGTGTCGACGATGGTGGCGGTGCCGACCTCGAAGTTGCGCTTGGCCGCCTCGAGCTGTTCGGAGATGGCCGTCTTCTGCATTTGCGACGTCTCCAGGTTCGCCTGGGCCAGCAGCACCTCGAAATAGGCTTGCGACACGCGCAGGATGAGGTCCTGCTTGGCCTGGGCGAAGAAGGCATCGGCCTGGGCCACGGCCAGCTTCGACTGGCCGTACTGTTCGTAGTTCTGCCAGCGGAAGAGCGGCTGCGTCAGGATGATCTGATAGCCGTTGGTGTTGTACTGGGAGTCGATTTTCCTTCCGAGGACGGGGTCGGCTATGCGGCGCCGGTAATCGACTTCGTTCCAGACGGTGTTGGCGGAGGCCGAGATCACCGGCAGCAGGCCGGCGCGGCCCTGCGGCAGCTTCTCCTGGCCGGCCGTCCAGGACGATTTGGCGGAAGCGAACTGGGCATCATAGTCGACCGCATCGCGATAGACCTGCAGGAGGTCTGCGCCAAAAGCCGGCGCGCCGAAGAGCGCAAGCGAAAGAACCAGCAGTCTTTTCTTCATGGTTGGCCTCGCCTTGGGAATCATCTTGCCGCAGCGCTTTCAACATCGCGCGACCAGGCGGTCACGCCGCCGGCCAGGTTGTGGACGCGTTCGAAACCATTCTGCTTGAGGAACATCCCGGCATGATAGCTGCGCGCGCCGGAACGGCAGACCATCACCACCTCGGCGCGGCGGTCCAGTTCATGCAGGCGCGCCGGGATGGCACGCATCGGGATCAGCATCGAACCCTCGATGCGATAGGCAGCGAACTCGTCCGGTTCGCGCACGTCGAGCAGCAGCGGATCGGGACGACCTTCGTCATTCAGCCAATCTTTCAGTTCAACTGCAGTGATCTGTACCATTTCCGTTCCTCAGAAAACGAATATTCCCCGCTCCGGCGCGTTGCGCAGCCGCGGGATGCTGGTTTCGAACAGGTTGACGCTCTGGAAGCGCCCCTCCGCCACGCAGGTGACGAGCCGCGCCTGCATCAGCGGGGCATCCCCCACCACGGCCAGCAACCGACCGCCCACCTTGAGCTGCGCCAGCAAGGCGTCCGATATTTCCGCCACCGAGCCGGACAAGAGAATGGCGTCGTAAGGTGCCTGGGCCGGCCAGCCGCGAATGCCGTCGCCTTCAATCACCGTGACGTTGTCGGCGCACTCATGCTGCAGATTCGCGCGCGCCCGTGCAGCCAGCGCCGGCTCGATCTCGATCGTATGAACATGGTCGCTGCGCGCGCCGAGCAGGGCTGCCATGTAGCCCGATCCCGTGCCGACCTCCAGGACCTTGTCGGCCTTGTGCAATTGCAGCGCCTGCAGGAATCTCGCCTCGAGGACGGGCGGCAGCATCGCTGCGCCATGGCCCAGGGGAATCGCCGTGTCGGCGAAGGCCAGCTTGACGCACGCCTCCGGCACGAAATGCTCGCGCCTGACGGTCATCAGCAGATCGAGCACTTCCTGATCCAGCACCTCCCAGGGGCGGATCTGTTGCTCGACCATGTTGTAGCGGGCTTGTTCCAGGTTCATTACCTTGCTCCACGTATATATTAGCAAATACTAATAAATATCACCAGTCCAGCAATAACGGCTTGTATTTTAACCTAGTTCGCCTCAGTCACCGGCCTGACGCGGAACCAGGCCGCGTAGAGCGCGGGGACGAAGAGCACCGTCAGCACCGTGGCCACCAGCAGCCCGCCCATGATGGCAAAGGCCATCGGCCCCCACAGCACGTTGCGGGTGAGCGGGATCATGGCCAGCATGGCCGCCGCCGCCGTCAGCATGATCGGCCGGAAGCGTCGCACCGTGGCCTCGCGGATCGCCACCCAGGGCGGCTCGCCGGCGCGGATGTCCTGCTCGATCTGGTCGACCAGGATCACGGTGTTGCGCATGATCATGCCGCCCAGGGCGATGGTGCCGAGCATGGCGACGAAGCCAAAGGGCTGGCGGAACAGCAGCAGCGCCAGCGCCACGCCGATCAGCCCCAGCGGTGCCGTCAACAGCACCATGAAGGTGCGGGCGAAGCTCTGCAGCTGGATCATCAGCAGCGCCAGCACCACCGCCAGCATCATCGGCATGCCGGCGTTGATCGATTCCTGCGCCCGGCCCGACTCCTCCAGCGAGCCACCGATCTCGATGCGGTAGCCGACCGGCAGTTTCGCCCGCAGATCGACCAGCTGCTTGTCGATGGCCATCGCCACGTCGGGCGCCTGCACGCCGTCGACGATGTCGGCGCGCACCGTCAGGGTGAGCTCGCGGCTGCGGCGCCAGAGGATGGGCTCCTCGAAGGCCTCCTGCACCGTCGCCACCTGGGTCACCGGCACGTAGCGGCCGGAATCCGTCGGCACCTGCACGGCCAGCACCCGCTCCATGACATTGCGCTCGGCTTCCGGGGCGCGCAGCACGATGTCGATGAGGCGGTCGTTCTCGCGGAACTGCGCCAGCGCGGCGCCACTGATGGCGCCCAGCAGGGCGCGCGAGACGCTCGCCGTGGTCACGCCGAGCGCGCGCGCCTTGTCCTGGTCGACATCGACGCGCAGCATCGGCGCGCGCACGCCCCATTCGTGGTTGACGTCCTGGGTGTGGGGCGAGGCGCGCATCGCCTCGGCCACCTCATGGGCGATCTCCTTGACCTGCGGGATATCGGTGCCGCTGACGCGGAATTGCACCGGGTAGGACACCGGCGGACCCAGCGCGACGCGGTTGGCACGGGAGCGGATGCCGGGAAAATCCTCGGCGAGGATTTTGCGCAGGCGCTCGACGATGCGCTCGCGCCCGCCTATGTCCTTGCTCAGGATCACCGTCTGCGCAAAGTTGGCACGGAACAACTGCTGGTCGAGGGAGAGGAAGTAGCGCGGCGAGCCGTTGCCGACGTAGGTCACCCAGGAGGCGACGTCCGGGTCCCCGGCGATGACCGCCTCCAGCCGCTTCGCCTCGTTTTCCGTCGCGGCGAAGCTCGAGCCTTCCGGCAGCCACAGCTCGACCAGCACTTCCGGGCGGTTCGAATTGGGGAAGAACTGCTTCTCGGTGAAGCCCATGCCGGCTATGCCCAGCACGAACAGGCCGAGCGTGGCGAGCATGGTCAGCTGGCGATGCGTCAGGCACCAGTCGAGGACCCCGCGCAGCCGGGTGTAGAAGGGGGTGTTGAAGACGTCGTGGCCGGCGATGGCGTGCTCGTGCTGCGGCCCCTTCAGGATCAGATTGCCGAGGAAGGGCGTGACGATGACGGCGGCCAACCAGGAAATCAGCAGGGCCAGCCCCACCACTGCAAAGATGGCGAAGGTGTACTCGCCGGTGGCGGACTTGGCGGTGCCGATCGGCAGGAAGCCGGCCGCCGTGATCAGCGTGCCGGTGAGCATGGGAAAGGCGGTGCTGCGCCAGGCGAAGGCCGCGGCGGCCAGTTTGCCGAGGCCCTGCTCGATCTTGCGCGACATCATCTCGACGGCGATCATGGCATCGTCCACCAGCAGGCCGAGGGCGATGATCAGCGCACCGGTGGAGATGCGGTGCAGGTCGATGCCGAAGTAGCGCATGCCGAGGAAGGTCGCCGCCACCACCCAGGGAATGGTGATGGCCACCACCAGGCCGGTGCGCAGGCCCAGGCTGAGGAAGCTGACGATCAGCACGATGCCGAGCGCCTCGAGGAAGACGCGCATGAAGTCGCCCACCGCCTGCTTGACGATGCGCGGCTGGTTGGAGACCTGGGCGAACTCGATGCCGATCGGCAGGTCGGCCAGGATCGCCGCCATTTCCCGGTCGAGATCCTCGCCCAGCTTGATCACGTCGCCGTCCTTCGTCATGGAGACGGCGAGGCCGATGGCCTGCTGGCCGCGGTAGTACATCTTCGAGACCGGCGGATCGACGTAGCCCCGGTAGACCCGCGCGATGTCGCCGATGCGGATGCTGCGCCCGGCCACCGCCACGCGCGTGTCGGCGACGGCGGCCACCGTGGACAGCTCGCCGGTGACGCGCAGGGGGATCGCATGGGACGCCGAATTCACCGCGCCGGCCGGCACCACGGCGTTTTGCGTCGCCAGGGCCTGGATGATCATCTGCGCGTTGAGGCCCAGCGCCGCGAACTTCTGCTGCGACAGCTCGATGTAAATGCGGTCGTCCTGGATGCCGACCAGGTCGATCTTGGCGACGTTCTTCAGTTTCAGCAGGCGCTGGCGCGCCGCCTCGACGTGGTCGCGCAGCTCGGAATGGCTGAAACCGTCGGCGGTGAAAGCATAGATGGAGCCGAAGACGTCGCCGAATTCGTCGTTGTAGAACGGCCCGGCCACCCCCTCCGGCAAGGTATGGCGGATGTCGCCGATCTTCTTGCGCACCTGGTACCAGGCGTCGGCCACCGCCGGCCCGCGCGCCGTGTCGTGCAGCTCGAGGATGATGAGCGACTCGCCCGGCTTGGAATAGCTGCGCGTGTGGCGGAAGAAGGGGATTTCCTGCAGCTTCTTCTCGAGGCGGTCGGTGACCTGCTTGTCGACCTGCTCGGCGGTGGCGCCCGGCCACATCGTGCGGATGACCATGGCGCGGAAGGTGAAGTCCGGGTCCTCGCGCTGGCCGAGCTTGAAATATGAGGAAATGCCGGCGATGGCGATGACGAGGATGAAGAACAGCGTCAGCTCGCGATGGCGCAGCGCCGCTGCGGTGAGGTTGAAGCGGCCCTCGGGATTCACGGCAGGCGCACCTTCTGCCCCGGCTCGAGCAGGTTGGCACCGGCGGTGACCACCAGCATGCCCGCCGCAAGGCCGCTTTTCACGCGCATCTCGTTGCCGGAAATGCCGTCGGTGACGACCGGCTTCAGGCTCACCGTCTGCGTGGCCGGATCGACCACCCACACGTTCGGCTGGTCGTTGCGCGTAAAGAAGGCGGAGAGCGGCAGCCGCAGCGCCGTGTCGGCGGAACTGACTTTTGCCTGCACGCTGGCGCTCATGCCCAGGCGCACCGAATCGTCGGCCCCGGCCACGCTGATGCGCGCCGTGAAGGTGCGCGTCGCGGGATCGGCGCTGGGCGAGAGTTCGCGCAGGCGGCCGGCCCAGCTGCGACCGGGCAGGCTGCTGAGGAGGACGGTGAAGCCTTCGGCAACACGCACCTTCTCCACGTCGCCCTCCGGCACGGCGATGACGATATCCTTCTCGTTGCCCTCGGCGACGCGCACCACCGTCTGCCCGGCGGACACCACCTGGCCGGCCTCGGCCTCCACCGACGTCACCACGCCGTCGCGGTCCGCCACCAGCGTGGCATAGGCCGCCTGGTTCCTTGCCATGCCGGCCTGCGCATTGGCCGTCCTCAGCGCGGTCTCCTTGGCGTCGAGCACGGCCTGGCTGACGAAGTTCTGCGCGCGCAGGTCGCGGTAGCGCTTTGCCTCGGCTTCGGCGAAGGCGCGATTGGCCTCGGCCTGAGCGGCATTCAGCGCGGCGTCCTGCGCGTCCAGCCGCGCCAGCACCTGGCCGCGCTTGACCGACGCCCCGACATCGACGCGCCGCTCGATGAGCTTGCCGCCGAGGCGGAAGCCGAGGCGGCTTTCGTAGCGCGCGCGCACCTCGCCGGGAAAAGTCAGGCTGCCGGACACGGCGGCGGCGTCGATCTTCATCACGCGCACCGTGCGCAGGGGCTGCGCCGGCGCCTCCGGTTTCGAGCAGCCGGCGACGGCCAGCGCGGCGAGCAGGGCCGCGGCAAGGATCCTGTGTCTCATGATATTTTTCCGAACGATAAGCGCCGCAACCAGCCGCCGCGCCGCGCGACACGCGGGCGCATGAACAGCCAGTAGAGCAGCGGGATGACGAAGAGGGTCAGCACGGTGGCGAAGCCGAGGCCCCAGACGATGGCGCTGGCCACCGGCCCCCACAGCATGGATTTGCCGCCCAAACCGAAGGCCAGCGAGAAAAGGCCGCCCACCGTGGTGACGCTGGTGATGATGATCGGCACGACGCGGCGGCGCGCGGCGTAGACTGCGGCGTGCAGCACGCCCATGCCGGACTTCAGGCGGTCGTTGGCGGCGTCGATCAGCACGATGGCCGAGTTCACCGCGATGCCGGTCAGCGCGATGACGCCGTACATGGTGTACAGCGACAGCGGGTCTCGCGAGATGATCAGCCCCAGCGCCACGCCGGTGAAGGCCAGCGGCACGGTGACGAGGATCAGCAGCGGCTGCCAGTAGCTCCTGAACTGCGCGGCGAGGATCATGTAGATCAGGCCGAGGCCGACGAGGAACAGCACCGCCATGGCGTCGAGGCTCTCCTGGATGTCGTCCAGCTCGCCGGAGAAATCCAGCGAAACGCCCGGATGGTTCGCCTGCACCTTCCTCCATTCCTCGGCGATGATGCGGTTGGCCTTCACCGTGTCGGTCTGTTTCTTGTCGAGGTCGGCTTCCACGGTGATGGCGCGCTTCAGGTTGTAGTGCTTGACGATGCCGGGACCGCTGCGCGTCTCCTCGCGCACCAGGGCGCCGAGCGTCGTGCCGCCGCCGCCGGGCAGGGCCACCGGGTCGGACAGGATCGAGGCGATGTCCGCCGTCCCTTCGCGCTTCGCCCGCACGCGCACCTCGACCTTCTCGCCCTTGTCGCGGGCGAGGGCAACAATCTCGCCGTCCACGTGCAGGCGCACGATGCGCGCCACCTGGGCCGGGTTGAGGCCGGCGTTGCGCACCGCTTCGCGGTCGAGCGCCAGCACCATCTCGGGACGGCCCGGCACCTCGTCGTCGGCGAC
>JAEHDO010000388.1 GCA_016880375.1 Betaproteobacteria bacterium
ATCCAGTCGAGCTTGCGCAGGCTGGGCCAGCAGACGCCGCCGGTGGGCAGGTTGTGTGCCACCAGATAGCGCGCCACGGCGCCGGGCACGGATTGCAGGCTCGACACTTTCTCGACGGTGCTGGCGAGCGCCTCGGCGCGGGTGCGGAAGCGCAGCTCCGGTTCCCAGTCGCGCGGCGGCTGCAGGCCGACGGGGTGGGCGGCGAGGTGGGCATCGATGGTCGCCGTGTCGGCGGGACTGACTTTGCGGCCGAGCGCGGAACGCACCCTGCCGAGGATGGCGTCGCGGCTGCTCATTTGCGTCGCTCCTTGTACAACTCGCGGAAGGTCTTTCCCGCGGGCGCCGGAAAATCGCGGCCATCCGTCCAGCCGGCGGCCAACGGCAGGCGGTGGATCAGCTTGTCATTGCCGCCAAGCCATTTCATGACGCGCACGGCGAGGCGCGTGCCGAACGAATACAGCGCCGGCTGCTGCGCCGCCCAGCCCCACAGGGCGAGGCCGACGCGCTCCGGCCAGGGCTTGAGGCCGCGTTCCATCTGCTCCTCGCGCAGCTTGCGCATCAGGTCGGGCAGGGGGATCTTCACCGGACAGACGACGCCGCACTGGTTGCACATCGTCGCCGCGTTGGGCAGGGCGATGGCGTTCTCCAGGCCGACGTAGGACGGCGTCAGGATGTTGCCCATCGGGCCGGGATAGACCCAGCCGTAGGCGTGGCCGCCGACGGCCTGGTACACCGGGCAGTGGTTCATGCAGGCGCCGCAGCGGATGCAGCGCAGCATCTCGCGCATCTCGCCGGCGAGCAGCTTCGAGCGGCCGTTGTCGACCAGCACGATGTGGAACTGCTGCGGGCCGTCGGATTCCTCGAGGCGCTTCGGCCCGGTGTGCAGCGAGACGTAGTTGGTGATGGCCTGGCCGGTGGCCGAGCGCGGCAGCAGGCGCAGCAGGGTCGAGGCGTCCTCCAGCGTCGGCACCACCTTCTCGATGCCGGTGAGGGCCACGTGCAGGCGCGGCAGCGTGGTGCACAGGCGGCCGTTGCCCTCGTTGGTGACGATCAGGGTCGAGCCGGTCTCGGCGATGAGGAAGTTGGCGCCGGAGACGCCCATGTCCGCCGAGAGAAACTTCGGCCGCAGGATCTCGCGCGCCTCGCGCGTCAGCGCCGCCGGATCGGTCTTGCGCGGCGTGCCGTGCTTGGCGTGGAACAGGTCGGCGACGTCCTCGGCGGTCTTGTGGATCACCGGCATGACGATGTGCGAAGGCGGCTCGGCGTCGTTGATCTGCAGGATGTACTCGCCGAGGTCGGTCTCGATCGGCTCGATGCCGGCGGCGATCAGCGCGTCGTTGAGGCCGACCTCCTCGCTCACCATGGACTTCGACTTGGCGACGGTCCTGACGCCGCTTTGTTTGGCGATGTCGACGACGATGCGGCAGGCCTCCGAGGCGTTCTCGGCCCAGTGCACAACGGCGCCGCGCGCCGTCGCCTCGCGCTCGAAGCGTTCCAGGTAGAGGTCGAGGTCGGCCAGGGCGCGGTCGCGGATCTGCTTGCCGGCCTCGCGCAGCGACTCGAAGTCGCCGAACTCGGCGACGGCGCCGGCGCGGTTCACCACCGCCTTCACCTTGATCAGGCCGAGGCCCTTCTGCAGCTTCTCGTCGTCGAGGTTGGCGGCGGCGCGGGCCTTGAATTCGTTGGAGCGGACGTCCATCAGTCCATGCTTCCGGCCAGCACTTCGGCGATGTGCAGCACCCGGGTCTTCAGGTCGCCGCGGCGGCGCAGCCGGCCTTCGATGTTGAGCAGGCAGCCAAGGTCGCCGCCGACGATGGCGTCGGCGCCGGTGGCGCAGGCGTGGCCGCACTTGTTGTCGGCGAGCTGCGTCGACACCTCGCCGAACTTCAGCGAGAAGGTGCCGCCGAAGCCGCAGCAGGTCTCGGCCTCGTTCATCTCGGTGAGCCTGACGCCGGGCAGCCTGGCCAGCAGGGTGCGCGGCTGCGCCTTCACGCCCAGCTCGCGCAGGCCGGAGCAGGAGTCGTGGTAGGTGACACTGCCGGTGAAGTCGCCGGGCACGCTGTCGAGCTTGAGGACGGTGACGAGGAAGTCGGTCAGCTCCCAGGTGCGCGCGGCGAGCGCCTCGATGCGCTTCAGCGTGGCGGGATCGTCGCGAAAGAGTTCCGGATAGTGGGCGCGGATCATGCCGCCGCAGGAGCCGGAGGGGGCGACGACGTAGTCGAAGCCCTCGAACTCGTCGAGCGCCTTGCGCGCCAGGGCGATGGCGGTGGCGCGGTCGCCCGAGTTGTAGGCCGGCTGGCCGCAGCAGGTCTGCGTCTGCGGCACTTCCACCGTGCAGCCGCCGTGCTCGAGCAGGCGGATCGCGGCGAAGGCGACGCCGGGCCGCATCAGGTCGGCGAGGCAGGTGACGAAGAGGGCGACGCGCAAGGAAACCTCCAACAATGTTGCCCCTCACCCTGGTCCTCTCCCCGCGAACGGGGAGGGAGGATGAGGCGGGTTATCGAATATAACGGCTGCCGCGGCCCGCTGCCATTGGGGTTTACCGTCAGGTCCGGCGCGGCAGCACCGCCTGCACCAGCTCGGCGACCGAGCGCACCCCCATCTTGTCCATGATGCGGGCGCGGTGCACCTCCACCGTCTTGATGCTGATGTTGAGCACGTCGGCGATCTGCTTGTTGAGCTTGCCGGCGAGGACGAGGTCCATGACCTCGCGCTCGCGCTCGGTCAGGCCGGCGAGGCGGCGCGCCGCCTCGCCCTCGCGCCGGCGCTGCTCGCGCGTGGCGCGCTCGCGCTCCAGGCACTGGCCGATGACCCGCAGCAGCTCCTTGTCGTTGAAGGGCTTCTCGATGAAGTCGACGGCGCCCTTCTTCAGCGCCGAGACGGCCATCGGCACGTCGCCGTGGCCGGTGATGAAGATCACCGGCAGGGTGCACCGGCGGAGATTCATTTTTTCGTACAGTTCCAGGCCGCTCATGCCGGGCATGCGCACGTCGAGCACGATGCAGCCGGCCATGCCGTCGCCGCAGGCAAGGAGAAAGTCCTCCGCCGCGGCAAAGGTCCTGACGGCCAGGCCCTGCGACTCGATCAGCCATTGCAGCGAGTCGCGCATGGCTTCGTCGTCGTCGACGATGTAGACGCACTGTTCCGTCATGGCTTCGCTCCCACCGGCAGTGTAAACCGAAACACGCTGCCGCCCCCCGGGTTGGGCTGTACCCACAGGCGGCCGTGGTGGTACTCGACGATGGAACGGCAGATGTTCAGGCCCATGCCCATGCCTTCGGCCTTGGTGGTGAAAAAGGGCGTGTACAGCCGCTCGACCTGGCCATCGGTCATGCCGCAGCCGCGGTCGGCCACCGCCACCTCGACCATGCCTTCGCCGTCGAGGCGGGCCGCCAGGCTCAGGGCACGCGCTGCCGGCGGCGTGTGCTGCATGGCTTCGATGCCGTTCTTCACCAGGTTGAGCACCACCTGCTCGATCATGATGCGGTCGGCGAACACCGGCGGCAGGTCGGGGGGAATGGCCACATGGATGGCCACCGCCGCCTTGCGCGCTTCGATGTCGGCGAAGCCGATGGCCTCCTCGACGATCCCGATGAGAGCCGCCGGTTCGCGCACCGGCTCGCTCTTCTTCACGAACTCGCGCGTGCGGCGGATGATCTTGCCGGCGCGCTCGGCCTGGGCGCTGGCCTTTTCCATGGCGGCGAGGATGTCTTCCTGGCGATAGTCGCCCGACTTGAGGCGGTTGACGCTGCCCATGCAATAGTTGGCGATGGCGGAGAGCGGCTGGTTGAGCTCGTGCGCCAGCGAGGAGGCCATCTCGCCCATGGTGATGAGGCGCGAGGTCTGCTCGAGGCGCTCCTGGTGGCGGAGCGTCTCCTCCTCCATGCGCTTGCGCTCGGTGATGTCGTTCATCGAAGCCATCCAGCCGACCTGCCGGCCGGCGCTGTCGATCAGCGGCGAGAGGTACATGCGCACGTCGAAGCGATGGCCGTCGCGGTGCATGACGCGCATCTCGATCCCCCCCGGCGGCGCCTGGCCGGCGAGCGTCAGGTCGAGGTCGCGGCGCCGCTGCTCAGCCTCCTCGGGCGGCCAGTAGGGAAAGGGCGGCCGCATGCCGAGCAGTTCCTGCTCGCTCCAGCCGATCATGCGGCAGAAGGCCGGGTTGACGAAAATGATGCGGCCCTCGAGGTCGATGGCGCGGATGCCCGTCACCAGCGACTCGCCCATCGCACGGCGGAAGGCAAAGGCGCTCTTCAGCTTCTCCTCGTCCTCGCGCCGGTCGGTGATGTCGTGGGCGACGGCGTACAGCAGCTTCTCCTCCGGCACCGGGTTGATGGCCCACAGCAGCCAGCGGTAGCTGCCGTCCGCTGCACGCCAACGGCCCTCGAAGCTGGCCGGCGAGCCGGCGGCGAGCTGGCGCAGCACGTCGACGGTCGCGGCCAGGTCCTCGGGATGCACGTAATCGAGCAGCGGCTTGCCGGTGATGTCCTCCGCCGAATAGCCGAGCACCCGCCCGAAGGCCGGATTGACGCGGCGGAAACTGCCGTCCATGCCGGCGATGCAGAGCATGTCGAGCGAAAGGTTGAACAGGCGGTCGCGTTCCTTTTCCACCTTGACGCGGCGCTGGAAATGGCTGCGCAGGGCCCACAGGCTCAGCACCACCACCAGCGTCAGGCCGACGACGAGGAACAGCGGGACCACGCGCGCCACGCCCGGATCGGTGCGGAAGGCCTTGGCATGCAGCGCCAGGCCGTTGCCGGGCGGGTCGAAGTCGATCGAATAGCTCAGGGCGTCGTCCGCCGGCCTCACCGTCGTGTTGGATGCCAGCACCTGCCCGGTCGCATCGACGATACTCAGGCTGTATTTCTCGTCGAACCAGTTCGGCACCAGATGGCGCACCATGCCCTCGATGGTGTACACGCCGACGAGCGTGCCCAGGTAGGTGCGGCCGTACTGCACCGGCACATAGACTTCCAGCAGCGCCGCGCCGCGATGGTTGACATAGGCCTCGCCGTAGGTCGGCCGCCCGGAGGTGAGGGCCCGGGCGAAACTCAGCGGCTGCGCGCCGGCGAGGCGCTCGCCGGCGATCCACTCGGTGGTCTCGAAGGGCGCCGTCCAGCGGATGATCTGGCCGGAATCCACCCAGACGAGGTTGGCCAGTTCCGGCGTATTGGCGAGGTACTGCGTGGCGCGCACCTGGAAGGCATTGCGGTCGAGCTTGCCCTCGGCCAGCTCGCGCGCCATCTGCGCGAGGTGGTCCTGCGTGCCCTGCATGTGCAGGCGCA
Organism: Betaproteobacteria bacterium; assembly: GCA_016880375.1. Taxonomy (GTDB): domain Bacteria; phylum Pseudomonadota; class Gammaproteobacteria; order Burkholderiales; family Rhodocyclaceae; genus Desulfobacillus. The sequence goes on from JAEHDO010000388.1 coordinate 5,286, forward strand.
TGGTCTGCTCGGCCCACTGCACGTCGCGCCCGAGCGCGTCGTTCTGCAGGTCGGTCTCGCGCTTCTGCAGGCCCCAGACGAGCGCCAGCATGGCCACGGCAAAGATGCCGATGGCGACGTAGGGAACGC
>JAEHDO010000389.1 GCA_016880375.1 Betaproteobacteria bacterium
CGATCGTCCTCGCCCAGCGCGAACAGGTCGCGGCCGCCGAGCAGCACGCGACCCTGCGTCGGAACATCCAGGCCGGCGAGCAGTCCAAGCAGCGTCGATTTCCCGGAACCGGAGGCGCCGACGATAGCCACCGCCTCGCCCGCCATGACCCGGAAGGAAATCTCGTGCAGAATCGTCAAACGGCCGTCGCCGCTCGCCACTTCCTTGCCGAGCGACTCGGCTTCAACCATGGGTGCCGAAGTGTCGATACTGAAATTCATCTCTGCTGGGATCTTTCTTCTGTTTTCGTTGGGTGCGCCGGCCGCGGGCAACATCCTCGTCGTCGGCGACAGCCTGTCGGCCGGCTACGGCCTCGGTGCCGGCCAGTCCTGGCCGGCACTGCTCGGCAAGCGCCTGCGCGACGAGCGGCTCGATTATAGCGTCGTCAATGCCAGCATCAGCGGCGACACCACCTCCGGCGGTCGCAGCCGCATCGTCACCGCGCTTGATCAGTCCCGCCCGGCGGTGGTGATCATCGCGCTGGGCGGCAACGACGGCCTGCGCGGCCTGCCGGTCAGCGCCATGCGGGAGAACCTGAATGCCATGATCGATGCCGCCCGCGCGCGCAAGGCGCGCATCGTGCTGGCCGGCATGAAGCTGCCGCCCAACTACGGCATCGACTACACGCGGGCATTCGAGCAAAGCTACGTTGATCTGGCGCGCCGCCACAAGGCCGCGCTGGTGCCTTTTCTGCTCGAGGGCGTGGCGGAAAAACGCGAACTGTTCCAGCCTGACGGCATTCATCCGGTCGCCGAGGCCCAGCCGGTCATTCTCGAAAACGTCTGGAAGGTCCTGAAGCCGCAACTCAAGTGACTTGCAGGCGGGCAGGACCTGCTTCCATGCGTCCGATCACGCGCGCCTCGGCAAAGCCCGCGCCATGCAATTCGGCCAGCACGGCCTGCTCCGCCTCCGGCGCGCAGGCGACGAGGAGGCCACCGCTGGTCTGCGGATCGGTCAGCAGTTTCTGCTGCCACTCGGACGCGTCCGCCGGCAGCGACACGTCGGCGCCGTAGCCGCTCCAGTTGCGCGTCGAGGCGCCGGTGGAGATGCCCTCCTGCACAAAACCGACCGCCTCGGGAATCAGCGGCAGGTCGGCGAAGCGCACGCTGGCGGACAGCTGCGAGCCGCGGCAGATCTCCAGCAGGTGGCCGGCCAGGCCGAAGCCGGTGACGTCCGTCAGGGCATGCACGCCGTCCATTTCCACCAGGCGCGCGCCGGGCGTGTTGAGCTTCGTCGTGTGGCGGATCATCGTGGCGTAGCCTGTCGGCGTCAGCAGGCCCTTTTTCAGCGCCGCCGAGAGGATGCCGACGCCGAGCGGCTTGCCGAGGATGATGACGTCGCCGTCGTGCGCGCCGCTGTTGCGCTTGACGCGCTTCGGATGCACCAGCCCGAGCGCCACCAGGCCGTAGATCGGCTCCAGCACGTCGATGGAATGGCCGCCGGCGATGGGAATGCCGGCTTCGGCGCAGATGGATTCGCCGCCGGCCAGTATCCTGCGGATCACTCCCAGCGGCAGCTTGTCGAGCGGCATGCCGACCACCGCCAGCGCCATGATCGGCCGCCCGCCCATGGCATAAATGTCGGAGATGGCGTTGGTCGCGGCGATGCGGCCGAAATCATAGGGGTCGTCGACGATGGGCGTAAAGAAGTCCGTCGTGGCGACGATGGCCTGCTCGTCGTTGAGCTTGTACACCGCCGCGTCGTCTGCGGTTTCGGTGCCGACGATAAGCTCCTTCGGCATGTTGCGCAGGGGCGTGTCGGCGAGCAGCTCGGTCAGCACCGCCGGCGCGATTTTGCAGCCGCATCCGCCGCCGTGCGAGAATTGGGTCAGTTTGATGTCCATGACAAGAATGAAATCGACAGGCGTTGCGAACGTAACACAGCTGGGCGAATTTGACGAGATCATCGACGTGCGCTCGCCAAGCGAATTCGCCGAAGACCACATTCCCGGCGCGGTCAATTGCCCGGTGCTCTCCGACGGGGAGCGCGCCCGCGTCGGCACGCTTTACAAGCAGGAATCGCCCTTCGCCGCCAAGAAGCTCGGCGCTGCCCTCGTCGCCCGCCACATCGCCGAGCACATCGAAGCCCGCTTCCTCGACAAGCCGCGTGCGTGGAAGCCGCTGGTGTATTGCTGGCGCGGCGGCAAGCGCAGCGGCGCCATGAGCCACGTGCTGCGCCAGATCGGCTGGCAGGCCTGTGCGCTGGAAGGCGGCTACAAGTCCTGGCGCCGCCATGTCGTCGCCGAACTGGCCGATCTGCCGCGCCGCCTTGCCTTGCGCGTCATCAGCGGCGCCACCGGCAGCGGCAAGAGCCGCCTGCTCGAAGCCCTCGCCGCGCAGGGCGCGCAGGCACTCGACCTCGAGGCGCTGGCCGCCCACAAGGGTTCGGTGCTGGGCGGCCTGCCGGACGAACTCCAACCGTCGCAAAAGATGTTCGAGAGCCGCCTGCTCGCCGTGCTGCAGGGACTGACTTTGTCCCAGCCGGTCTTCGTCGAGGCGGAAAGCCGCAGGATCGGCCAGCTGCAGGTGCCCGACGCGCTGCTGGAGACCATGCGCGCCAGCCCCTGCCTGCGCATCGAGGCCAGCGACGCGGCGCGCGTGCGCTTCCTCATCGGCGATTACGACTATTTCCTCGCCGACCCTGACGGCCTGAAGGCCAAGCTCGCCTGCCTGCGCGAACTGCAAAGCGGCGAAACGCTCGCGCGCTGGGACGCGCTGGTCGACGCGCGCGACTGGCCGGCGCTGGTGGCCGAGCTGCTGGCGCAGCACTACGACCCGCTCTACCGGCGCTCGCAGGGGAAGAATTACGTGCGCTTTTCCGACGCGACGCGCTTTGCCACCGACGACCTGTCGCCGGCGGGGCTGGAAAGGCTGGCTAGTCGGGTTCTGGCAAGCGAAGCCTCGCCGCATCGCCGCCCCTGATGGCGCACAGCCGCTGTACCATCGCCGGCTTCGGCCGCGCCACCTCGCCCTGCTCGAAGGCGACGACGTTCAGGCGGCCTGCGAAGGCCTCGAGCAGTTCGTTCGACCGCAGCAGGAAATCCGGATTGGAAGGCCGGCCGAAGCGCTCATTGCCCGACATGAAGGTTTCGTAGATCAGCACGCCGCCCTCGCCAAGCGCCTCGACGAGATGCGGAAACAGCGGCCGGTGCAGGTAGTTGGCGACGACGATGGCGTCGAAACGCCGCCCCGCCAGCGGCCAGGCAGCGGCTTCAAGGTCGGCTTCCAGCGCCTCGATGCCGGAGCGGCCGCGCAGGCCGGCCAACGCCTGCGCATCGCGATCCACGGCCGTCACGCGCCAGCCGCCGGCTTCGAAAAACAGCGCATTCCGGCCATATCCGCAGGCAAGGTCCAGGACGCTGCCGCCACGAACGATCAGCGGCGCGAAACGGCCCACCCAGGCGGAAACATCCATCGAGCGTTCATGCCGAAGGTCCATGCCGATTGGCCTCGAATTCATTGTTCCAATGCTATAGGATAGGCAACACGGCTGTCGATCACCTGCAGCCCCGCTCAACAATTGCATGGAACCCAATACCAAGCCGGTCATAGACCCGCGTGCCGCCCGGCCCATTGCGTCGCCCCGGTTCGGTGCCGTGATCGTTCTGGCGGCCGGCCTCGTCCTGAGCCTTTTGCTGTGGCATCACGCCAGCCGCAATGAGGCTCGCAACGCGGAGACGCTTCTCGACTACCAGTCGAGCCTCCTCGAGGCCGGACTGTTTCAGCGCCTCAATGAATTCGAATCCATCCTGCTGGGCATGCAGGGTTTGTACGTTGCATCAGGCCATGTCAGCCGCGATGCGTTCCGCCGTTACCTGGATAATTTGCGGTTGCAGGGCCGCACCGGCGGCATCCGCGCCTTGCATTTCACGCGGCATGTCACCCGCCAGGGCAAGGCCGCATTCGTTGCTGCTGTGCGCGATGATCGCAGCCTGGATCCGCAAGGCTATCCGGACTTCGCCGTTCACCCGGAAGGCGAGCGCACGGAATATTTCTTCATCGAATACATCGAGCCCTTCGCCGAGAACCGGCGCGCCTTCGGCCTCGATGCCGGCACCCAGGCGGCAAACAGAGAGTCCTTGATTGCCTCTCGCGACAGTGGCAGGACCTATCTGACGCCGCCCTTTCAGCTGGTACAAACCCGGCCGGGAGAACTCGGCCTGGTATTGCGCGCGCCGGTGTATCGCAATGGTGCGCCGCTGGATACGGTCGGGCAGCGTCGCGCCGCGCTGGCCGGATTTGTCGGCATCACGCTGGAAGCCGACGGCCTCTTCGGGGATATCCTCGCCGCGCCCGCCTATGCCGGACTGCGCGCGGTCATCCGCGACCTCGGGTCGGCGGTTGCAGACGTTGCGGCAGGCGCAGAACCGCAGGTGATTTCCGGCAGCGGCAGCAACATCACGGCGTTGCTGGCCAATACGCGAACCGTCGAGGCAAACGGTCGCCTGTGGGAACTCAGCCTATCCGCCGGAGAAACCTGGCTGGCCGCAGTTCCAGGTCGCAATCTAGGGATCATCTTTCTGACTGCCGGTACGGCCATCAGCCTGCTGCTGGCGGCGCTGTATGTCGTGCTGGCGCGCGGCAAGGCACGCGCCATCCGGCTGGCCGATGACATGACGCGCAACCTGCGCGAGCAGACGACGCTCCTGCGCATCATTTTCGATCACATGAACCAGGGCATCAGCGTCGTGGATGCCGACCTGAAAATGATCGGCTGCAACCGGCGGTTCTTTGAACTGCTCGGTTTTCCGGAGCACCTCAACTGCGTCGGCACACCCTTCGAGAACTTCATCCGCTTCAACGCCGAGCGGGGCGAGTACGGTGCGGGCGACATCGAGACGCAGGTGCGCGAACGGCTCGATCTGGCTCGGCGCTTTCAGCCCCACAGCTTGAAGCGCACGCGCCCGGATGGCACGGTGATCGAGGTCATTGGCACGCCGCTGCAAGGCGGCGGAATGGTCACCACCTACACCGACATCACCGAGCAGGAAAGGGCACAGGATGCGATTCGCCGCGAGCGCGACTTTCGCCAGCACCTCATCGAATCCATTCCCGGCATCTTCTACCTGATGGACGCGGAGGGGCACTTCCTGCTGCAGAACCGCAATTTCGAGGCGCTCACCGGCTACACGCCCGTGGAAATCAGCCGCTTGCATCCGTTCGACTTCTTCGAGGGCGACGACCGCCATCTGATCGAGAAGCGCATCCGCGCCACCTTCGAGCAGGGCTCGGCCAGTGCCGAGGCCCTCTTCAAGTCAAAGGACGGCAGCAAGCGCCCCTATTTCTTCACCGGCGTGCGCATCGTCCTGGAAGACGGCCGCCCCGGCCTGGTCGGCGTCGGTATCGACATTACGGAGCGGAAGCAGGTCGAGGAGGCGCTGGCGCGGCAGACGGCGATCCTCCAGGCCACCCTCGAGGCGATGGACCAGGGCATCAGCGTGGTCGACGCCGAACTGCATATGATCACCCTCAACCAGCGCTTCTACGAACTGCTCGACTTCCCGCCGGAAATCGTTGTCGGCGCAGATTTCGCCGACTTCATCCGCTATAACGCCGCACGCGGCGAATACGGCCCCGGCGATGTCGAGGAAAAAGTGCGCGGGATGGTCGAGCGGGCGCGCCACCCGCAGCCGCACCACTTCCGCCGCACCCGACCGAACGGCTGCATTCTCGAAGTGCGCGGCAACCCGCTGCCCGGCGGCGGCTTCGTCACCACCTACACCGACGTCACCGAGCAGGAGCAGGCCCAGCAGGCCATCCGCGAACTCAACGAATCGCTTGAGCGGCGCGTACAGGAGCGCACCGCCGAGCTGGAGGCGTCGAACCGCGAACTGGAGGCGTTCAGCTACTCGGTCTCGCACGACCTGCGCGCGCCGCTGCGCGCCCTGCACGGCTTCAGCTACATGCTGGAAGAGGAATACGGCAGCCGGCTCGACGAAAATGGGCTCGACTACCTGCGGCGCATTCAGGCCGCCAGCGCGCGCATGGGCGACCTCATCGACGACCTGATCGAAATGGCCCGCATCAGCCGGCAGGACCTGACGCGCGTACCGGTCGATCTCACCGCGCTGGCCAACAGCATACGCCAGGGCATCGAAGAACAGCAGTCTGGCCGCAGCATCGACTGGCGCATTGCCCAGGGCCTCAACGCGCACGCCGATCCTGTGCTGGCCAATGCCCTGCTCGACAACCTGCTGCGCAATGCCTGGAAGTTCACCGCCGGACGAGCGGACGCCCGCATCGGGTTTTCCGCCCATCGGGACAATGGCGAAACCGTGTTCACCGTCGAGGACAACGGCGTCGGCTTCGAGATGACCTACGCCGACAAGCTGTTCAAGCCCTTCCAGCGCCTGCACGATGCCAAGCACTTCGAAGGCACCGGCATCGGCCTGGCCATCGTCCATCGCATCGTGCAGCGCCACGGCGGCCGCGTCTGGGCGGAAAGTCAGCCCGGACAAGGCGCCGCCTTCCATTTCACGCTGCCATGAGCGCCGCCCGCCGCACTGCCCCGGGGACGGCGCAGCCAGCAATTCCGGGCAAGGGCAACTCGCGGACAACCCTCGCCCCCGGCCGCGGGAAGGGGGGCGGGGGGAAGGTCCTTTCGCGCTGCGGCTGGTGCGGCAGCGACCCGCTCTACGTCGCCTACCACGACAGCGAATGGGGCCTGCCGGTGCACGACGACCGCATCCTCTTCGAGTTCCTCACGCTCGAAGGCGCCCAGGCCGGACTGTCGTGGATCACCATCCTCAGGAAGCGCGAATCCTACCGCCGCGCCTTCGACGGCTTCGACGCGGAAAAGATCGCCCGCTACGGGCAGCGCCAGAGGGAGCGGCTGCTCGCCGACCCGGGCATCGTGCGCAACCGCCTGAAAATTGCGGCGGCAATCAACAATGCGCAATGCTTTCTTGAAGTGCAGGAAGCCTTCGGCAGTTTCGACGACTATATCTGGCGTTTCGTCGATGGACGCCCCATTCAGAATCGCTGGAAGAGCCTCCGCCAGGTTCCTGCCACGACCAGGGAATCCGACGCCCTCAGCCGCGACCTCAGGGCACGCGGCTTCAAGTTCGTCGGCTCCACCATCTGCTACGCCCACATGCAGGCAACCGGCATGGTCAACGACCATCTCGCCGGCTGTTTCCGCCACGACGAAATCCTCCGCTTGCAGGGTAGAATTGCCAAATGAGCGCCTGGAGTTGCCCCCACGACCTGAACGGCGTTTGCCAGCTGGTGACAGGTGCCGCCTGTGATCCCGGCATGCGCGGCTGCGTGCTGTACGGCAAGGTGCGCTTCGCCGACGATAAAAAGAACCAGCCGCGCAAGCCGGTCAAGTCGACCCTGGCCAAATCCCCGACGCCACCCGCGAAACGCCGCCTGCCGTTCTGAATCGGGCAGCGAGCGCCGCTGCAGGCATCCCGTTCTAGGCTTTCGTCCCGCGCCCCACCCGCAGCGCCGTCAGGATCGACGCCCCCTGCAGGAATGCCACGCCGGCCAGCACGGTGCCGAAGCGGCCGCTATCCATGAGCGGGCCGAATAGCAGCGGCGAAACCGCCAGCCCGAGATCCAGTCCCGAATAGACGAAACCATAGACGCGGCCGTAGGCTCGCTGGCCGAAGCGCGCCGTCGCGGCACGGCGCACCAGCAGATCGCGCGAGGGTCCGGCGATGCCGCTGCAAAAGCCCATCACGGCCATCGCCGGCATGACGCTCCAGGCCGGCAGCACGCCAATGGCGATGACGCCGGCCACCAGCGCCGCCGCGCCCAGCGCCAGGGCGATCAGCCCCTCGTGCGAGGCGTCGCGTCCCGCCAGTACGCCACCGGCTGCAATGCCGGCCGCGCCGCCCAGCAGGAAGGCCGTCAGCGTCGCCGCCGCCGCCGCCAGCGGCAGGCCATACAGCGCGTGCATCAGCGGCGTGGCGTAGTTCTGCAGCGCGCCGAAAGCCATCGTCACCAGCAGGAAGAAGGCGAAGCACAGCCATACGGCAGCGACACCGAGGAATCCGAAAGTTGTCGCCGTCCCGCCGGGGCTGACTTTTTCGCCAGGGGCTGCTTTCAGGGCATTTGCGCCGCCCTCGGCCAGCGCCGTGGCCTCGCGTCCAAGCCAGACCACCATCCAGGCCAGCGCGCCGAGGGCCGCCGCACCCAGCGCCGCCGCGCGCCAGCCCGCCGCCGTCGCGATGCCGGTGAGGAATATCGGCGCAATCGCCCAGCCGAGGCTGCCCGAGAGGCCGTGCGCCGAGAAGGCGTGGCCGAGGCGCGCTCCGCTCACCTTGCGGTTGAGCAGCGTGAAATCGGCCGGATGGAAGACGCAGTTGCCGAGACCGGCCAGGGCGCCGACGGCGAGCAGCAGGGCGTAGCTGTTCGCCACGCTGAGCAGCAGCGCCGCGAGAATGAAGCAGGCGATGCCGGCGAGCAGCACCCGGCGCGGTCCGACGCGGTCCACGATGAAGCCCGACAGCGCCTGGCCCACGCCGGAGACGACGAAGAAGACTGTCATGATCGCCCCGGCCGCAGTGAAGCTCAGGCCGAACTCCGGCATCAGCCAGGGGAACAGCGGGGGCAGCAGGAGATGAAAGAAATGCGAAGTGCCGTGGGCGAAGCCGATCAGGCCGATGACGCGCACGTCGCTGCGAATGGCGGAGGTTGCGGCGGAACTGCTCATTTCATGTGCATGCACGCTGGGACAGGCATTATCGCCGCATCCGCGCAAAAATAACGGCGGGGAGCA
>JAEHDO010000390.1 GCA_016880375.1 Betaproteobacteria bacterium
CCGGCCATGCGCCCGGCGTCGAAGACGACGAGGGAACCGACGTCCTGCTCCGTCATGATCGCCACGGCATCAGCCAGCTTCTTGTTTGGCGCAATCGTGAACAAGGCCTGGCCCTTGACTGCAAGAATTTCACTTACTTGCATGCTGTTCCCTTCTTTTTTATGGCCATAGGTATTTTTTTAATATTAGTCGATTGCGAAGGCAGGCGAAAGAGCATTTACGTTAAATTTCCAGCAATTCCCCCTCGCCGAACACCAGTCCGCAGCGCACCGGCTTGCCCGGGAAAAGCAGAGCCACCGCAGAACGGTAGTTTTCCAACTGGGGACGGTAGCTCTCAAGCAGTGCCGCTTCCGCCCTGCCGCTCTTGTAGTCCAGCACCCAATAGGCTTCCGGCATTTCCACCAAGCGGTCGATCCGCCCGACGCTGCCGCCGGGCAGCGCGAACTCGGCTTCGTTGAGTGCCCGCAAAAAGCAGGTCGGATCGAAAAATGCCCTCAGCTGCGGTGCATCAAGGATCGCCCGGGCCGCCGTACGGAAGGCCGGCCAGTCGGCGGCCGGAATGCCCTGTGGAGGCCGGTCGGCATCGCCTTTCGAACTAAGCCAGTCGAGGGCGGCATGCAGCCGGGTTCCATAAGCCATGCTGGGACTGGCGGCCTCCCGTCGGATCCCGGTGGGGGAACAGGCTAAAGGCTGCGACAACGGCGCCGTCGGTTTCATGGCCTTCGACGCTGCTTCCAGCGTCGAAGGCGCATCCCCGTGGACGCCTTCTCCGCTGCCGAGCGCAGCGAGCGCCGCTCCGATGCGTTCCCAGTAACTGACCTTCGAGCTGCCGCGCCCTGACGCAATGCCGCTGGCGAAGAAAAATTGCTGCGCGCGTGTCAGCGCAACGTAAAGCAGGTTGAATTCCTCACGCGCGGCAAAGGCAGCCTCGGTCTCGATCAGTGCCGCACGGCGCGTACCGCATTCGTCCTTGCGCCCAAGCACCGACAGGTGTGCCGGCTGCGCCGACTCCGGTGGCCAGTCGAGCAGCAGCGACCATGCTTCGGGCGGCTGGTGCGTATTGTGGGCATCGATCAGCCAGACGATCGGCGCCTCCAGTCCCTTGGCACCGTGGATGGTCAGAATGCGCACCCGGTCGCCGGCCTCTTCCGCCAGGATCGTGCCCTCGTCGGGGGCATCCTCGCCCCCCGCCTCGCCCAGCCGCGCCAATTCGTCAAGGAAGCGCGGCAGGCTCGGATAGCGCCCGGCATCGAGCCGCAGCGCCAGCGCGATGAAGGCCTCGAGGTTGGCCGCCACACCCGGCCAAAGCGCGGCCGGCACGGCAGCTCGATAGCGAACTACGAGGTCGCCTTCGTGATAGATGCAGTCGAGCAGATCGTGGACGGGCAGCCGTGCTGCCCTCTCGCGCCAACCCGCCAGCATCCGCGCAGCGCGGGCCAGGAGCGGGGATGCCGCGCCCTCCCGCGCACTCGCCTGCAACCGCTGCCACCAGTTCGGCTCGCCGCGCCCCGCCAGACACAAGAGATCCTCATCGCTCGCGCCCAGCACCGGCGAGCGCAGGGCATGGGCCAGAGCCAGGTCGTCCGCCGTGGTCACCAGGCAGCGCAGCAGCGCGGTCAGGTCGGCCGCCTCCAGCGTGCGCAGCAGGCCGCCGCGGCCGACGCTGAGATAAGGGATGCCGGCGGCGCGCAGCGCCCGCTCGTATTCGGGCAGGATGCCGCGCCGGCGCGTCAGCACAATGATGTCGCCGTAGCGCGCCGGTCGCGGGCAGCCGCTGTACCTGTCGATCACCGCCCAGCGGCCGACGACTTCCGCGAGGCGCACGGCCAGCAGCGCAGCCTCATCGCGGCGACGGCCGTCCTCCGCCACCGCTTGCGGTGAAACCAGTGGATTGCGCAAATGCACCGGCGAGGCCTCGGCCGCTTCGCGCGCGCACAGGGGCAGCAGTTCCACCCGGCCGGGCAGGGTTTCATTCAGGCTGCGGTGCGGACGGAAATGGGGAAACTGCGGGACCTCGGCGAAGACCTGGTTGACCACCTCGATCAGCCGCGGCGCATTGCGCCGCGTCGTGTCGTTGGCCAACATGCTCGCGCCGTACTCCGCCTGCAGGAATGCTGCGGCGCAATCGAAGACGCGCGGCTCGGCGCGGCGGAAACGGTAGATCGACTGCTTCGGGTCGCCCACCACGAAGACGCGCGGCCGGGTCGCGTCCGGCGCACCGTAAGCCGCCAGCCAGGCCAGCAGAATCTGCCACTGCAGTGGGTTGGTATCCTGGAATTCGTCGAGCAGGATGTGCCGGTAGCGCGCGTCCAGTCGCGCCTGCAGGAAAGCGGCGTGCGACTCGTCGGCCAGCATGCGCGAGACGTGCCATTCGAGGTCGGCAAAATCCATCAGCCGGCGTTCGCGCTTGTATTGTTCGAGCGCCTCCATCCAGGCCGCGCCGGCGGTAAAAACGTGCTTGTTCAGCTCATAGGCCAGTTCCTCGCGCCGGGCGGCGAGCGTCGCCAGCGCCCGTTCGCCCAGCCGCGCATGAAGTTCGGCGAAGCGTCCTGCTGCCGCGCCGAAGCGCTCCTGGTCCTTCTTGGCCGACTTGCGCTGCCGGGGTGTGCCTTCCTTGGTCAGCAGCACCGAGGCGATGCGGGTGAAGCGCGCCGGGTTGTCGGTCGCGCGGAAAACCTCCTCCAGCCTTGCGGCGAGTTGCTGGTCACCCTCCACATCGCTGCGTTGCAGGATGTCGGC
>JAEHDO010000391.1 GCA_016880375.1 Betaproteobacteria bacterium
AAAGCAGGTAGGCGTCGTCCTCGGAATCGTCGACGATAAGCATGCTGATGGGCTGTTCTTGAAACATCATGATCATGCTCGCACGTTCCACACCCGGCTATGTAACGGAAATTTATAGGCCAGAACTGATCTTGTAAAGGCGCCCGTCGTCGGAACTTTGACGCCTTGGCAGTACATCAGCGCATTCATGGCGTTAAAATGTTTCATGAATTATTGTAGCCATTGCGGCGCCCCCGTAAGCCTGAAAGTGCCGGCGGGCGATACCCTGCCCCGCCACGTCTGCGATCGCTGCGGCAGCATTCACTACGCCAATCCGAAAATGGTGGTCGGGGCGATTCCCGAATGGCAAGACAAAATCCTGCTCTGCCGCCGCGCCATCGAACCGCGCGCCGGTCTATGGACGCTCCCGGCCGGCTTCATGGAAAACGCCGAGACCACTGCCGAGGCGGCTGCGCGGGAAACGCTGGAGGAGGCCTGTGCGCGGGTGGAGATCGGCCCGATATTCAGCTTCATCAACGTGCCGCATATCAACCAGGTGCACATCCTCTACCGGGCGCGACTGCTCGACCTGGATTTCGCCCCCGGCCATGAGTCGCTGGAAGTCCAGCTTTTCGAGGAAGCCGCCATCCCGTGGCAGGAAATCGCCTTCCGCACCATCGGCATGACCCTGCATCACTACTTCGAGGACCGCAAGGCCGGCAGCTTCGGCTTTCACGCCCGCGACCTGGTATACGCCCAGAAGTAGCTGCTATTGCATTTCGGCGATATCGAAAGTCACCGGCATGCGCACGGCAAATTCGCGGCCGCGCAGGGAATCCGGCAGAGCCGCTGTCGCAGCGGCATTTCGCATCAGCTGGACCGCCTCGCGATCGAGAATGTCGTGGCCGCTGGAACGCGCCAGCAGCACTTGCCAAGGCTGGCCCCCGGGGGAAACATCCACCCGAACTTCCGCCGTTCCCGTCCAGCCGCGCTCTCGCGCCAGCGGCGGGTAGCGGCGATGGGCCCGGGCTTCCCGCGCCAGGCCGATGCGGTAGGCACGAAGCCCATCGGCATCGGGGCCCTCCCCCTCCCCGGCCGCAGCCGGCGCCATGCCCTTGGCAGTGTCCGCTTCAGCTGCCCCCGGTGATATCGCAGCCTGTTCTCCCAGGACGGCCGGCGCGGATCTGGCGTACGCGACGGCAACCACGGGCTTCCCCACCCGTGCCGATTGAACGAGGCTTGCCTGTCCCGAAACCGGGGGGAACCGCTGCGCGAGCGGGGGCGGCGATTCGGGCACCGCCTCCGAGTGCAGGGTCGCGACCAGGGGTGCCTGGCCTGCCTTCAGGTCCATGCGCGGCTGGGCCGCTGGCCAGAGCAGGAGAAAATGCAGGACGAGGGAAATCACCAGGGCCGGCATCAACCTGCTGCCGCCCACTAGTTTCCTCACCAGGCTTTGAAAACTCTCCATGCTCTGATACTCTACGGCAAGGTTATGATTTTACATCGAAGATCGGACTGAAGATCGTCATGCCAAATTCGGGGCATCCGCTGATCCTGACGCTCGACATGCATGGTGCACCGCACCGCTGGGTGACCTGGCAGCACGCCTGTTTCTACTACGCCAAGAATCTCGTCGCCTGGGTCGCCGGCGACCACAGTTTCACCTTCCATGGCGGCATGAGCCGCCTCACCGGCGAGCGTTCCTTCATCACCGTGGACAGCATCATCGCCATCAAGGGCAAGGCCCTGGCGCCGCGCGCCCATTCCGCCGTGCCGCCCCTCAACAACCGCGAACTGTTCCACCGCGACCGGCACACCTGCGCCTACTGCGGCCACGAGTATTCCTTCCTGCGGCTGACGCGCGACCACATCCAGCCCGTCTCGCAGGGCGGCCGCGACCTGTGGATGAACGTCGTCACCGCCTGCCGCCACTGCAACCAGCGCAAGAGCGGACGCACGCCCGAGCAGGCCGGCATGGAACTGCTGTACACCCCCTACGTGCCGAACAAGGCCGAGTTCCTCATCCTCTGCAACCGCAACATCCTCGTCGACCAGATGGATTTTCTGGCGCAGCACGTTTCGGCGCACAGCCGCCTGAAGACGGGCTGATTCGCGCCAGCCGGTAGAATGGGCGGATGCAGCTCCCGCCCGAAACGAGACTCCTCACCGCCTACCGCAAGCACTGGGCTCACCGCTTCGGCGTGTCGCCCTTCCTGCCCCTGTCGCGCGCCGAGATGACGGCGCGCGGCTGGGACGAATGCGACGTCATCCTCGTCACCGGCGACGCCTACATCGACCATCCCAGCTTCGGCATGGCGCTGATCGGGCGGCTGCTCGAGGCGCAGGGCTTCCGCGTCGGCATCATCAGCCAGCCCGACTGGCATTCCGCGGAAGCCTTCCGCGCCCTGGGCCGGCCGAAGCTGTTCTATGGCGTCACCGCCGGCAACATGGACTCGATGGTCAACCGCTATACCGCCGACCGCAAGATCCGCTCCGACGACGCCTACACGCCGAACGCCGAGCCGGGCAAGCGCCCCGACCGCGCCGTCGTCGTCTATGCGCAGCGCTGCCGCGAAGCCTATCCCGGCACGCCGGTGGTGATCGGCAGCATCGAGGCTTCGCTGCGCCGCATCGCCCACTACGACTACTGGTCCGACACGGTGCGCCGCTCCATCCTGCCGGATTCCAAGGCCGACCTGCTGCTCTTCGGCAACGCCGAGCGCGCCCTCGTCGAACTCGCCCACCGGCTGGCGAAGGGGGTGCCGATCAATGAGATCCGCGACCTGCGCGGCAGCGCCTTCATGGTGGCGCGCGGCTGGCGGCCGGGCGAAGAATGGACGGAAACCGACTCGACCGAGGTCGACACACCGGGCGCGGTGCATGCACATCCCGATCCGTATGCGATGCAGGAGGCAAAAGTCAGTCCCGGGGACACGGCGTCAGGCGTGCCGCTCCGCTTCATCAAGACCGAGGCGCGCCGCCAGGCGCGCGCCCATACCGTCATCCGCCTGCCAGCCTACGAGCAGGTGAAAGACGACCCGGTGCTCTACGCCCACGCCTCGCGCACCTTCCACCTCGAATCCAATCCGGGCAATGCCCGCGCCCTGGTGCAGGCGCACGGAGAAAGGGACGTCTGGCTGAATCCGCCGCCGGTGCCGCTCACCACGCCGGAGATGGACTACGTGTACGGCATGCCCTTCGCCCGCGCGCCGCATCCGAGCTACGGCGGCGCGAAGATTCCCGCCTGGGAGATGATCCGCTTCTCCATCAACATCATGCGCGGCTGCTTCGGCGGCTGCACCTTCTGCTCCATCACCGAGCACGAGGGGCGCATCATCCAGAGCCGCTCCGAGGCCTCGATCCTGCACGAGATCGAGGAGATCCGCGACAGGACGCCCGGCTTCACCGGCGTCGTCTCCGACCTCGGCGGGCCGACGGCCAACATGTACCGGCTGCAGTGCAAGGACGCGAAGATCGAGGAGGCCTGCCGGCGCTTGTCCTGCGTCTATCCGGACATTTGCCCGAACATGGGCACCGACCACGGCCCGCTGGTGCAGCTCTACCGCAAGGCGCGCACCCTGCCCGGCATCAAGAAGGTGCTGATCGGCTCCGGCCTGCGCTACGACCTCGCCGTGAAGTCGCCGGAGTACGTCAAGGAACTCGTCACCCACCACGTCGGCGGCTACCTGAAGATCGCGCCGGAGCACACCGAGGCCGGCCCGCTGTCGAAGATGATGAAGCCGGGCATCGGCGCCTACGACAAGTTCAAGGCGATGTTCGAGAAGTTCTCCGCGGAGGCCGGCAAGGAGCAATACCTCATCCCCTACTTCATCGCCGCGCATCCGGGCACCACCGACGAGGACATGCTGGCGCTGGCGCTGTGGCTGAAGAAGAACGGCTTCCGCCTCGACCAGGTGCAGACCTTCCTGCCGACGCCGTTGGCGCTGGCCACGGCGATGTGGCACACGGAGAAGAATCCCCTGCGCAAGGTGACGACGCACTCGGAAGCGGTGAGCGTGGTGCGCGGCGGCCGCGCCCGCCGCCTGCACAAGGCCTTCCTGCGCTACCACGACCCGGAGAACTGGCCGCTGCTGCGCGAGGCGCTGCGCCGCATGGGCCGCGCCGACCTGATCGGCAACGGCCACCGGCATCTCGTGCCGGCCTTCCAGCCGGCGGGCACAGGCAAGCCAACCTGCGCGACGCAGCAAAAGCGCAAAGGCGCAATGCCGCGAGCAGACGTGCCGAAGAACAGGAAACCGCGGAAGATGTGATCGATTCGGGAATGTGGCGGAGAGGGTGGGATTCGAACCCACGGTAGGCTTACACCTACGCCTGATTTCGAGTCAGGTACAATCGACCACTCTGCCACCTCTCCGGAGGCGCGCATTTTACACCAATCCCCGCCGTATGCGACGCGGGAAGGTTGGTCCTCCCCTTCTCTGCCTGGGGTTCGCTTGCGTACATGGATTGCCGCAATTGCGCTGTCCCTGCTCGTCGCCTGCGGCGGTCCGCCGCTGCCGCCGCCCGGGCAATTGGGCAAGCTGGTGGTCGCCATTGGCGCAGACCCGGCCGAGTACCAGATGGACAGCCGGGGACGGTCTTCGGGATTCGCGCACGACCTCGTCGTCCTGTTCGCGCAGGAGCTGGGCGTCGAGGCCCGCTTCATACCCGCACATGCCCCGGCCGATGCCGCGAAGCTGCTGGCCCAGGGCCGCGCCCATCTGGCCGCGGCCAGCCTCGCGCCCGCGGAGCATCCCGGCCTGCGCTTCTCGCAGCCGTTCGACGCGGGCCGGCCGATTCCCTTTCAGCCTGAAGACCTGCAGTCATTCGACGCAGCCGGCGAATCCGGCAGCCGCAGCGCAGCGGCATCGGCCTGGGCCTTCCCCGC
>JAEHDO010000392.1 GCA_016880375.1 Betaproteobacteria bacterium
CGCGCCAGGCTGATGCGGCCGCCGTCGCTGGGCAGCACCAGGCCGCTCGGCTGGGTCACCATGCCGGCCGCCTCGTTGAGGATGCCGACCGCCATGTGCAGTTCGACGCCGGCCTTGGGCGGGATGCAGCCGGTCTCGCGCACGATCCACTGCGTCATGCCTTCGGTCTCGCGCTCGATGATCGCCGCCGCCTTGCGGAAGATCGTCGCCCGCTGCTCGTAGGGCAGGATGGCCCAGCCGGCCTGCGCGGCCCTGGCGCGCTTCGCCGCCTCCGTTACGTCGGCCGGCGTCGCCATGCCGACGCGGGTCAGCACCGAGCCGGTAGCCGGCTCGAGGATCTCGTGCGCCTTGCTGGCCGCGTTCCAGCCGCCCAGGAACAGCTTGCCGTTCCAGATGCCGGTGTTCAGAAAGGGTATGTCGTTGCTTCCCATGTCTGCCTCCTTCGTTTGCTTTTCACTCCCCCCTTTTTGACCAGCGGGAATCCCCGCGGGACAAAGGGGGAGACCTTCCAGCACCGAGTTTAGGGTCGATGAACATATCCTGCTTTGCCCACAGCGAACGCACCGCTTGTCCCGCAGCGCACGAATGTGGGTCGGCCTTCAGGCCGACCTCGGCGGCCGGTGTCGGGCTGAAGCCCGACCTACATAAATGCCATTGATCTTCGGCCGGGGGCGATCTGTTTGTTCCGAAAGGGGTTGTCTGGTATGTTGGCCAGACAAACAATTAAAAAATCAAGCATTATTCCCCGGAGGAGAGATGGCAACACTGGAAGTGGTATCCACCGACCAGGTCGCGCCGAAGGAACGGCTGCCCTACTGGAAGGACCTGATCTGGCAATTGCTCGGACGCCTGCGCTCCGAGGCGCGCGCCGACGGCACTTTCCGCGGCCGCATGGAATACGGCGATGCCGGCGAAGTGAAGCTGTGCCGGCTCTCCGCCAGCAGCCATCGCGTCTCGCGCACGCCCGACCTGATTCGGCAGGACGACCGCGGCTACCTCAAGGTGGTGGTGCAGCTCGAAGGCTCGACCTGGTTCGAGCAGAGCGGCCACAAGACGCTGCTGCAGCCAGGTGAGTGGAGCATCTACGACACCATGAAGTCGTACTCCGTCTCCAACACCAGCGACATCGAGCAGATGGTGCTCCTCGTGCCGCGCGAGAAGGTCCTCACCGCCGGCATGAATGCCGACGAACTCCTCGTGCAGCGCTATTCCGCACAGGCCGGCATCGGCCGCCTCGCCGGCCACCTGATCCGCAAGGCCTACGACGAACTCGGCGAATGCAGCGCCGAATCCGCCGAGGCGGTCGGCGACGCCATCGCGCAATTGCTGCGGCAATCGCTTATGGAGCGCGCCGGCAAGCCGACCTCGCTGACGTTGCGCGAGGCGCTGCGCGACCGCATCCGCGCCTACATCCACCGCAACCTGCGCGACCCCGACCTTTCCATCGACCGGATTGCCGCGGCGCTCCGCTGCAGCAAGCGCAACCTGCACAAGGCCTTCAGCAACGATGGCGCCACCCTCAGCGACAGCATCTGGCGCCTGCGCCTGGAGCACTGCCGCCGCGACCTCGCTTCGCCCGCCTGCGCCTGGAAGTCCATCACCGAGATCGCCTTCTCCTGGGGCTTCAGCAGCGCGACCCATTTCAGCAAGGCCTTCAGGGAAGCCTTCGGCACCTCGCCGAAGCTCTACCGCATGATGGCGGGCAGCGAAGCCGCGCCGCCGGAAGAGGGCGTCAGCGCCGCGCAGCCCGGCGCCGATCTGCTTGCGCGGGCGGTGATGCGCGAGGGCGTTGCTTCGAGCTGATTTCGTCCGTTCCGCGTTGATCGATCAAGGTCAAGGATGAATTTATCGTGACGACGGGAACCATCCGGCTTCATCGTGTGCTCCGTGCGAATCCCGAGCGCGTTTATCGCGCATTTCTGGACGCCGACGCAATGGCCAAGTGGCTTCCGCCCCATGGGTTCACCTGCAAGGTTCACCACCTGGAGGCCAAGGTCGGCGGCACCTACAGGATGTCGTTCACGAACTTCAAGTCAGGCCTTGGCCACTCTTTCGGCGGCGAGTACTGCGAACTGCTGCCCTTCGAGAAGATTCGCTATACGGACAGGTTCGACGACCCGAACCTGCCCGGGGAAATGCAGACGACGGTGACCCTCAAGCCAGTGCCGAGCGGAACGGAGCTGAACGTCGTGCAGGAAGGGCTGCCTGAAGCCATTCCGCTCGAAGCGTGCTATCTCGGCTGGCAGGAGTCTCTCGCACAACTGGCGAACCTCGTCGAACCCGAGATTCCGGATTAAAAGCTCCGCAGTCGATTTACTGGAACGATCGCAACCGGCGGGCGCGGCTA
>JAEHDO010000393.1 GCA_016880375.1 Betaproteobacteria bacterium
GCCGCCGAGTCGGCGGCGGGTCTGGAAAGCCATCACGACGACGCGCTGATCCCCGGCGTCGCCTACACGCACCCGGAGGTGGCCTGGGTCGGCTTGTCGGAGGACGAGGCGAAGCGCAGGGGCCTTGCCGTGGAGGTGGCGCGCTTTCCCTGGGCCGCCTCGGGGCGGGCCATCGCCAACGGCGCCGACTACGGCATGACCAAGCTGCTGTTCGATGCGGCGGGCGGCGCGCTGCTCGGCGGCGCCATCGTCGGGCCGGGCGCCGGCGACATGGTCGGCGAGATCGCGCTGGCCATCAGCCGCGGCTGCGACGCCGCCGCCATCGGCAAGGCCATCCACCACCCGCATCCGACCCTCGGCGAGACGGTCGGCCTGGCGGCCGTCGTCGCCCACGGTTCGTGCACCGACCTGCCGCCGCAGCGCAAAAGTCAGTCGCTGCGGGACGGCGCCGGAGTACCTTCCCCCCATCCCCCTTCCCGCGGAAGGGGGTGACGGACGTTCGCGGGCTGCGCCCGCTCCATGTCGTAGGCTTCGCCCTCTTGGGGCGGCCCGGCGTGGGCGCTTACGCCGCCTGGTTCTGCATGGCCAGCTTGACCAGGTCGGAGATCGAGCGCGCGTGCATCTTCTCCATCACCTTGGCGCGGTGCACTTCGACGGTCTTGGCGCTGAGGCCGAGCGCGTTGGCGATGGCCTTGTTCGACAGGCCCTCCACCACCAGGTCGAGCACCTCGCGCTCGCGCGGCGTCAGGCCGGCGAACAGCGACCGCAGTTGCGCCCGCTGCGCCTCCCTGCCGCGCTGCTCGGCATCGAAGGCGATCGCCCGCTGGATGCGGTCGAGCAGGTCCTGGTCGTTGAAGGGCTTCTCGACGAAGTCGAAGGCGCCCGACTGGACCGCCCGCACCGCCATCTGCACGTCGCCGTGGCCGGTGATGAAGATGATCGGCACCAGGATCCGGCTCGCCGCCAGCCGTTCCTGCAGCTCCAGGCCGCTCATCCCCGGCATGCGCACGTCGAGCACCAGGCAGCCGCGCTTCGAGGCATCGTAGCCGTCGAGGAAGGCCTGCGCCGAGGCGAAGGTCTCGACGTTCAGCCGTACCGTCTCGATCAGCCAGCGCAGGCTGCGGGCGACGGCCTGGTCGTCGTCAACTATGAATACTGTAGCGTCGCTCATCGCTGCTCAGCCTGACCGGGATGGCCTGCAAGGTGAAGCGGAAGGTGGCGCCGCCGCCCGCCCTCGACTCCGCGCGGATGCTGCCGCCGTGCGATTCGACGATCGAGCGGCTGATGGACAGGCCCATGCCGACCCCTTCGGGCTTGGTGGTGAAGAACTGGTCGAAAACCTGGTCGATGACCGCCTCGTCGATGCCGGGGCCGCTGTCGCCGACCTCGATTTCGACCGCGTCGTCCCCCTGCCGGCGCGTGCGGATGCCGACTTCGCGCCGCCAGGTGCGCGCCTCGGCCATGGCCTCGACCGCATTGCGCACCAGGTTGCAGATCACCTGCTCGATCATGATCGAGTCGGCCCAGACCCGCGGCTGGTCCGGCGCCAGGTCGAGCTTGACGAACGCATACTGCTGCCGTGTCTCCAGCTCGGTGAACTTGACGACGCTGCGCACGACGAGGTTGATGTCGACGGCGGTCATCCGCGGCTCGCTCTTGCGGACGAAGTCGCGCACGTGGCGCATGATTTCCCCGGCGCGCTCCGCCTGCTCGCAGACTTCCTCCAGCGGCTCGATCAGGTCGCCCGGCGCCACGTCGCCGCTGCGCAGCCGGCGGATGCAGCCGCGCGCGAAGTTGGCGATCGCCGACAGCGGCTGGTTGAGTTCGTGGGCCAGGCCGGTGGCCATCTCGCCCATGGTCGACAGGCGCGCCACCCGCGCCAGCTCGGTCTGGTGGCGCCGCCCCTGCTCCTCGGCCCACTTGTGCTCGGTGATGTCGCGCGTGATGCCGAGCAGCGCGTACACTGCGCCGCGCGCATCGCGCAGGGGCACGGCATGCGTCTCCATCCAGGCGGTGCGGCCCTTGAGGGTGATCGACTTGAATTCGTACACCACCGCCTCGCCGGCGAAGACGCGGCGCATGTTTTCGCGGTAGATCTCCTTGTATTCCTGCGCGACGACGTCATAGATCTTCTTGCCGATGATGTCCTCCGGCCGCTCGGCATCCACCAGCCTGAGCCCGGCCGGGTTGATCTCCAGCACCGTGCCGTCGGCGGCCTGCAGCTTGACGCATTCGGGCTCGGACTCGATGATGGTGCGC
>JAEHDO010000394.1 GCA_016880375.1 Betaproteobacteria bacterium
GAGGGCGCCATCGCGCGCCATCCGCTGCGCGAGCTGGTCGCGGCCGTCTCGGTGGGCATCTACGACGGCCTGCCGGTGCTCGACCTCGACTACCCGGAGGATTCCGCCTGCGACACCGACATGAACGTCGTGATGACGGCCGGCGGCGGCATGATCGAGGTGCAGGGCACGGCCGAAGGCGCGCCCTTCAGCCGCGCCGAGCTGGACACCCTGCTCGGCCTGGCCGGGCGCGGCATTGCGCAACTTGTCGCCGCCCAGAGAACTGCCCTGGGCATCTGAGGCGCCATGTTCGACAAGCTGGTCCTCGCCTCCAACAACCCGGGCAAGCTGCGCGAGTTCGCCGCGCTGTTCGCGCCCTTCAGGATCGGGGTGCTGCCGCAGTCGGACTTCGCCATCCCCGAGGCGGAGGAGCCGCACTGCACCTTCCTCGAGAACGCCCTGGCCAAGGCGCGCCACGCCGCGAAGCTCTCCGGCCTGCCGGCGCTCGCCGACGACTCCGGCCTGTGCGTGCCGGCGCTCGGCGGCGAACCGGGCGTGCACTCCGCCTACTACGCCGGCAAGGACGGCGACCGCGACACGCGCGACGCGCGCAACAACGCCAAGCTGCTGGCCGCGCTGGAAGGCCGCGCCGACCGCCGCGCCCACTACGTCTGCGTGCTTGTGCTGGTGCGCCATGCCGAGGACCCGCAGCCGGTGATCGCCGAGGGCGAATGGCACGGCGAGATCCTTGCCGCGCCGCGCGGCAGCGGCGGCTTCGGCTACGATCCGCTGTTCCTCGTGCCGTCGGCGAACTGTTCCTCGGCGGAGCTGACGGCGGAAGCGAAGAACGGCATCAGCCACCGCGCCCTCGCCTTCGCCAGGTTCGCCGAGCGTCTGCGCGCGGGGCTCTGATTCCTTCCGTGACGCGTCGCGTCATCCCGATCGCAGCCGAAGGCCGCCGCGGCGCGCCGGCCGGGCTGACATCCCTGCCGCCGCTCTCGCTCTACGTGCACTTCCCCTGGTGCGTGCGCAAGTGCCCCTACTGCGACTTCAACTCGCACGAGGCGCGCGACGACATCCCCGAAGCGCGCTACCTCGCCGCCCTCATCGCCGACCTTGAGCAGTCGCTGCCGCTGGTCTGGGGCCGGCCGGTGGTCAGCGTCTTCATCGGCGGCGGCACGCCGAGCCTGCTCTCGCCGGCATCGGTCGACGCCCTGCTCGCCGCCGTGCGTGCGCGGCTGACTTTATTGCCGGGCGCCGAAGTCACCCTGGAAGCCAATCCGGGCACGGTCGAGGCGGCGCGCTTCGCCGGCTACCGCGCTGCCGGCGTCAACCGCCTCTCCATCGGCGTGCAGAGTTTCAACCCGCGCCACCTCGCCGCGCTCGGCCGCATCCACGACGCCGTCGAGGCGCGCCGCGCCGTCGAGCTGGCGCTGGCGCAATTCGACAACGTCAACCTCGACCTGATGTACGCCCTGCCCGGGCAGACGCTGGAGGAGGCGCGCGCCGACATCGAGGCAGCCGCGGCCTTCGGCACGCCGCACCTCTCCGCCTATCACCTGACGCTGGAGCCGAACACCGCCTTCCACCGCGCGCCGCCGCCGCTGCCCGACGCCGACCTGGCAGCGCAGATGCAGGACAGGGTGGAGGAGACGCTGGCCGCGCGCGGCTACGGCCACTATGAAATCTCCGCCTTCGCCCGCAAGGGGGGCGAGTGCCGCCACAACCTCAACTACTGGCTGTTCGGCGACTACCTCGGCA
>JAEHDO010000395.1 GCA_016880375.1 Betaproteobacteria bacterium
CATCTATGTTTCAAACGTTTTCTGGAAAAATGAAAAAAATGATACCCTGCTCGACTTCGACGAAGGCGCCATAGTCCGTGAGATTGGTGACCTTGCCGAAGAGACGGGTGCCCTGGGGGTAGCGGCGCGAGATGCCGACCCACGGATCCTCGCCGAGCTGCTTGAGGCCGAGCGAAACGCGGTTCTTCTCCTGGTCGAACTTGAGCACCTTGGCCTGCACCTCGTCGCCCACGTTGAGGACTTCCGAGGGATGGCGCACGCGGCGCCAGGCAAGGTCGGTGATGTGCAGCAGGCCGTCGATGCCGCCGAGGTCGACGAATGCACCGTAATCGGTGATGTTCTTGACGATGCCCTTGACGACCGTGCCTTCCTTCAGGTTGGCCAGCAGCGTCTCGCGCTCTTCGCCGGCGGAAGCCTCCAGCACGGCGCGACGCGACACGACAACGTTGTTGCGCTTGCGGTCGAGCTTGATGACCTTGAATTCGAATTCCTTGTTCTCGTACGGCGTCGTGTCCTTGACCGGGCGAACATCCACCAGTGAGCCGGGGAGGAAGGCGCGGATGCCGTTGGTCATGACGGTGAGGCCGCCCTTGACCTTGCCGTTGATGACGCCCTTGACGATGGCGCCCTCGTTGAGCGCCTTCTCCAGGTCGTTCCAGGCCGAGATGCGCTTGGCCTTTTCGCGCGACAGGCGGGTTTCGCCGTAGCCGTCCTCGAGCATCTCGATGGCGACACTGACATAGTCCCCCGGCTTGACCTCGACTTCGCCGCGATCGCTGCGAAACTCGTCGATGGAGATGAAGCTCTCGGACTTGAGTCCGGCGTTGACGACGACGAAGTTCTGGTCGATGCGGACGACTTCCGCGGTGATCACTTCACCTGCGCGCATCTCCTGGCGGGTCAGGCTTTCTTCGAAGAGGGAGGCGAAACTTTCCTGGTTGGAAGCAGGGGTAGCGGTTGCAATGGACATGAGTTAATAAACCTAACGCCGGCCGAAAGGGACGGCTCTTGTGTAAGTTGGACATCGTCGCAAAAAAACCGGGCACTGCGGCAGGATGACCCTGCATCAACCATCCCATCAGTCGATTGGCCTGCCCGGAGGGCTGGGGCCCGCTGCGCCAGCGTCTTTGCGACACCTTCGCTTGCGGCGCATCCGATCTCTCAGGAGCGCGCCGCAGCTTGCGGCAAACGTCGCCTCACCCGTTCGATCACCCAGGCGACGGCCTCATCGACCGTCATTGCCGTGGTATCGAGCAGTTCGGCATCCGCGCATTTCTGCAGGGGTGCGACCGCGCGCGCGCTATCGCGAGCATCGCGTTCACGAAGATCCTGCAAAAGAATATCAATGTTAGCAGACATTCCTTTGTCGATCAACTGTTTATAGCGCCGCTCGGCACGCGCTTCGGCTGTCGCGGTAAGGAAGACCTTGAGCGGCGCATCCGGGAAAACCACGGATCCCATGTCACGCCCCTCGGCTACCAGGCCCGGCGCCAGTCGATAGGCGCGCTGGCGCCCGAGCAGGGCGGTACGCACGGCCGGGAAAGCCGCCACTTTCGAGGCGCCGGCCGAGCATTCCTCGCTGCGGATGGCCATCCCGGCATCCTCGCCGTCGAGCAGGATGCGGCCACCCTCGAAAGTCGCCGGCAGGGTTTCGGCGATCCGCGCCAAGGCCTCGCCTTCATCGAGCGCAACGCCGGCCCGCAGGGCTGCCAGCGCCACCAGCCGGTAGAGGGCGCCGCTGTCGAGGTAGTGGAGTCCCAGCTTTTCCGCCACCAGGGCCGCCACCGTGCCCTTGCCCGAGGCCGAAGGACCGTCGATGGCGATCACCGGTGCGACCAGGCTGGCAAAACGCTCGAAATACTCCGGAAAGGTTTTATTCACGCACCCCGGGTCGTTGATGCGCACCGGCACGCTCCCCAGACACGCCAGCGAGAAGCACATCGCCATGCGGTGGTCGTCGTAGGTATCGATGGCGGCATGCGGGGTAAAAGTCAGTCCCGGGGTGACGGCGATGGAATCGGCGCCCTCTGCCACCGTCGCGCCGAGCTTGCGCAGTTCGGTCGCCATGGCGGTGATGCGGTCGGTTTCCTTGACCCGCCAGCTGGCGATGTTGGTCAGCCGTGTCGTGCCCTGGGCGAAGAGCGCCGCCACGGCCAGGGTCATGGCGGCGTCCGGAATGTGGTTGCAATCGAGGTCGATGGCCTGCAGTCGGCCGCGCTCCGGCGCCCGTGCCTCGATCCAGTTCGGCCCCATCCCGATGCGCGCGCCCATCGCCTGCAGCGCCTCGGCGAAGCGCACGTCTCCCTGGATGCTGTCCCGCCCCACACCCTCGACGCGCACCGGTCCGCCGGCGATGGCGCCGGCCGCCAGAAAGTAAGACGCAGATGTAGCGTCGCCTTCGACGAACACCGTGCCGGGGCTGCGGTAGCGCGCCCCGGCCGGGATGTGGAATTCTCGCCAGCCGTCGCGCTCGACCGTCACGCCGAAGCGCGCCATCAGATTGAGCGTGATGTCGATGTAGGGCTTGGAGATGAGTTCGCCGATCACTTCAACCGTCGCCTCGGCCCCGGTCAGCGGCAGCGCCATCAACAGCGCGGTGAGGAACTGGCTGGAGGCCTCGCCGCGCACCGTTGTCCGGCCCCCGGCGCGTATCGGCGCCGGACCTATTTCCAGCGGCGGGAAGCCCTCGTTGCCCAGATAACGGATGTCGGCGCCGAGTTGCCGCAGCGCGTCGACCAGATCGCCGATCGGCCGCTCGTGCATGCGCGGCACGCCGGACAGGCGGTAATGGCCGTTAGAGAGCGCCAGCGCCGCCGTCAGCGGGCGGAAGGCCGTGCCGGCATTGCCAAGGAACAGCTCGGCCTGCTGGACCGGAAAGGCGCCACCGGCGCCGCGCACTAGGAAGTCGTTGCCCTCCCCCCGTTGCCAGTCGATGCCGAGCGCCTTGAGGGCCTCGAGCATGCGCTCGACGTCGTCGGAGAGCAGCAGGTCGCGGATGGCGGTCTCGCCCTCCGCCAGGGCGGCGAGCAATAGGAAGCGGTTGGAGATGCTCTTCGATCCGGGCAGGCGCAGCGTGCCCGAAGCATGCGTGGCCGGCGGCAGATCGAGAAACTTCATCAGGAGAGCTTGCCCTCGGCCCAGGCGCGACGCACGGTGCGCGCCTCGGCGAAGACCGCCTCGAGCTCGGCGGCATCACCGGCCAGCAGAGCCTGGCGCAGTTCCTCCAGTTGACGCTGGTATTGCTCCAGTTCCCCGAGCAGGGCGGTCCTGTTGGCGATGCAGATGTCGCGCCACATTTCGGGATGGCTGGCGGCAATGCGCGTGAAGTCGCGGAAGCCGCTGGCGGCGAAGCGGAAGAACTCCTCGCGATTCTCGCGCTGGGCGAGATCGTGCACCAGGGCGAAGGACAAGAGGTGCGGCAGGTGGCTGACCGCGGCGAACACCTGGTCATGGCGCGCCGGCGCCATCTCGTGCACTGTAGCGCCGCAGGCCGCCCAGGCGGCGCGCACGCGCTCGAGCGCTTCGGGTGCATTCTCGGGCAGCGGCGTCAGCACCACCTTGCGCTCGACATAGAGATCGGCCTTGGCGGCGGCGGCGCCGCTGTTCTCCGCGCCGGCGATGGGGTGGGCCGGAACCACATGGGCAAGCTGTCCCGGCAGGTGCTGGTAGACAGCGGCGACCACGTCGCTCTTGGTGCTGCCACCGTCGGTGATCGCCGTCTGCGGGCCGAGATGCGGCGCCATCGCCTGCATCAGCGCCGGCATCTGGCCGACCGGGGTGGCAAGCAGGACGAGATCGGCATTCCCCAGGGTGGCGGCATCACAGGCGCCGATGCGGTCGATCAGCCCCCGCCGCAGCGCCTCGTCGAGCGTAGCCTGGCTGCGGCCGATGCCGACCACCTGACCGACGGCGCCGGCCTTCTTCAGGGCCAGGGCGAACGAGCCGCCGATCAGGCCGACGCCGAAGACGACGATCTTGTCGAGGCGGAAGCCCACAGCGATCCCGCTTATCGGGCGCCTTCCAGCGCCTTTTCCAGGGCTTCGAGGAAACGTCCGTTCTCGCTCTCCAGGCCGATGGTCACGCGGAGGTGCTCTGGCAGCCCGTAACCAGCGATCGGCCGCACGATGACACCCTGCTTGAGCAGCGCCTGGTTCACCTTCGCCGCATCGCCCGCCTTGAAGGTAACGAAGTTGCCGTGCGAGGGGATGTGCTCCAGCCCCAGGCGCTTGAGGCCGGCAATGATCTGCTCCATGCCGCGCCGGTTGTTGTCGTAGCTCTCGGCGAGGAAGGCATGGTCGTCCAGTGCGGCGATCGCACCCGCCAGGGCCAGATTGTTCACGTTGAAGGGCTGGCGCACGCGGTGCATCAGGTCGGCGATTTCCTTCGTGGTGACGGCATAGCCGACGCGCAGGCCGGCCAGACCATGGATCTTCGAGAAGGTGCGCGTGACGACCAGGTTGGGAAATTCCTTCACCCAGGCCAGGGTGTCCACGCGGTCGGCCGGCGGCAAGTACTCGTTGTAGGCTTCGTCG
Organism: Betaproteobacteria bacterium; assembly: GCA_016880375.1. Lineage (GTDB taxonomy): Bacteria > Pseudomonadota > Gammaproteobacteria > Burkholderiales > Rhodocyclaceae > Desulfobacillus. Next base: position 4,533 of record JAEHDO010000395.1, read on the forward strand.
AGCACGACGATGACATCCTTCGGCACCGCCTGCAGGAAGGCCTTCACCTGGGCGCCGGGGAGGAAGTTGCCGGTCGGGTTGTTCGGGTTGGCGACCCAGACGATGCGCGTGTCCGGGCGGATGGCCGCGCGCATGGCGTCGAGGTCGTGGCCGTAGTGCTTCGCCGGCACGACGATGCATTCGCCGCCGGCCGACATGGTCGCCAGCGGATAGACGGCGAAGGCGTGCCGGGAAAACACCGAGGAGCGGCCCGGCGCAAGAAAGACGCGCGCAGCCAGATCGAGCACATCGTTGGAGCCGTTGCCGAGCACGATCTGCTCCATGCCGACGCCAAACCGCTCCGCCAGGGCAGCGGTCAGATCGAACTGGTCCGGATAGCGCTCGATGCCTTCCATGGCCGCCTGCAGCGCAGCGCGCGCCCGCGGGCTCATGCCGAGCGGATTCTCATTGGAGGCCAGCTTGACGATCTTGTCGACGGGAATGCCCATCTCTCGCGCCAGCTGGGTAATCGGCTTGCCAGGTAGATATGGCGAAATGGCGCGGATGTAGGCCGGGGCCAACTCGGCGATGCTCATTTAATCCTCCTCAGGCAGCGGCACTTGGGTAGGACCCCAGCACCTTGACGAAAGCAGCGCGGTCGCGCAATTCGGCGAAGGCCCTGCTCACCCGTTCCTCGCTCTGGTGGCCCTCGACGTCGACATAGAAAACGTATTCCCACAGGCCGGCACGCGAGGGGCGGGACTCGAACTTGCTCATTGACACGCCGTGCCGTGCCAGAGGTTCGAGCAGCGCATACATCGCCCCCGCCTTGTTCTGCGAGGCGCAGGCGATGGAGGTCTTGTCGCGGCCTGATGGGCCGGCGTCGTGCATGCCGATGACGAGAAAACGGGTCGTGTTGTTCGGATCGTCCTCGATGTCCTGCGCCAAACGATTCAGGCCGTAGCGGCCGGCCGCCGCCTCGCCGGCGATGGCACAGGATTCGGCGTCCTCGGCAGCCATGCGCGCCGCCTCGGCGTTGCTCGCCACCGGCACGCGCGGCAGGGCCGGCAGGTTGCGGTTGAGCCATTCGTGGCACTGCGCCAAGGACTGGCTGTGCGAATAGAGGCGCTTGACGTCCTCCAGCCTCTCCGCCTTGGAGAGCAGGTGCTGGTGGATGCGCAGCATGACCTCACCGCAGATCTTGATGGGCATCTGCAGCAGCAGGTCGAGCGTGCGGCCGACGGCGCCCTCGGTCGAATTCTCCACCGGCACCACGCCATAGTCGGCATGTCCCGCCTCGACGGCGCGGAACACCTCGTCGATAGTGGCTGTCGCCGAGAAGAGCGGTGCCGAGCCAAAGTGCTTCTTTGCCGCGCTCTCGGTAAAGGTGCCTTCCGGGCCGAAATAAGCGATCCGCAGCGGCTGCTCCAGCGCCAGGCAGGCGGACATGATTTCGCGAAAGATGCGCCCTACGGTCGCGTCGGCCAGCGGGCCGGGATTCAGGCCGGTGATGCGACGCAGCACCTGCGCCTCGCGTTCGGGCCGGTAGATCACCGCTCCGCCCTTGACGCGCCCGATCTTGTGGGCAATCTCGGCGCGGCGCGACAGGCGGGCCAGCACCTCCTCGTCGAGGCGATCTATCTCAGCACGCAGGCGCTGCAGATCGTCGCTCATCGTTTATGCAGGCAAGTAACGCACCACCAGCACCCCCTCGATGCCGGCAATCGAGTCGATCGCCGCCTGCGGCACGGCGCTATCCACATCCACCAGCGTATAGGCCATGTCGCCGCGCGACTTGTTCATCATGTTATGGATGTTCAGGTTGGCTTTGGCCATTGCCGTGGAAATCTGCCCGACCATGTTCGGCACGTTGGCGTTGGCGATGGCGATACGGAAGTTCGACTCGCGCGGCATGGTGATGTTGGGGAAGTTCACCGCATTCTGCACGTTGCCGTCTTCGAGATAGTCGCGCACCTGGTCGGCGACCATCGCCGCGCAGTTGTCCTCAGCCTCGCGCGTGGAGGCCCCCAGGTGCGGCAGGGCGATTACGTGCGGATGGCCGTTAACATGCGGGCTGGGGAAGTCGCACACATAGCTGGCCAGCTTCTTCGTGTCCAGCGCGGCCAGCACGGCAGCCTCGTCGACCACTCCTTCTCGCGAGAAATTCAGCAGCACGGCACCATGGCGCATATGTTCCAGCGACTGTTCATTGACCATCTTGCGCGTGGCGTCCACCATGGGCACATGTAGGCTGACGAAATTCGCGTTCTTCAGCACCTCGGCCACGCTGTTCGCCTTCTTCACTTGCGAGGGCAGGCTCCAGGCGGCATCCACCGTGATTTCCGGATCGTAGCCCATGACGTGCATGCCGAGCTTGATGGCGGCGTCTGCCACCAGGCAGCCGATCTTGCCGAGGCCGATGACGCCGAGGGTATGTCCGGCCAGTTCGTAGCCGGCGAAATTCTTCTTGCCATCCTCGACCTTCTTCTCCATCTCCGGATCCTTGGGATCGAGAGCGGAGACGAAGCGCATGGCGCCTGTGAGGTTGCGCGCGGACAGCAGCATGCCGGCAATGACCAGTTCCTTAACCGCGTTGGCGTTGGCGCCGGGCGCGTTGAACACGGGAACGCCACGGGCGCTCATGGCCTTGACCGGAATGTTGTTGGTGCCGGCGCCAGCACGGCCAATGGCGCGCACGGAGGCCGGGATGTCCATCTTGTGCATGTCAGCCGAGCGCACCAGGATGGCATCCGGCTGCGCGATGTCCTTGCCGACGGAGTACTGCTCGGCGGGCAAGCGCTTCAGGCCGGCCTGGGAAATCTGGTTGAGCACCAGGATCTGGAAGTTCTTAGCCATGCTCTGCCTCGAATTCCTTCATGTAGCCGACCAGCGCCTTGACGCCTTCAATCGGCATGGCGTTATAGATCGAGGCACGCATGCCGCCGACGGAACGATGCCCCTTCAACTGGATCATGCCGCGCGACTTGGCCCCCTTGAGGAATTCCTCGTCCAGTTCGGCCTTCTTCAGCGTAAACGGCACATTCATCAGCGAGCGGTCGGCCTTGGCAACCGGGCTGACGAAGAACTGGCTCTGGTCGAGGAAGGTGTAGAGCAGTGCCGCCTTCTCGCGATTGCGCTTCTCCATTGCCGCCAGGCCGCCATTCTGCTTGATCCACTGGAACACCAGGCCGGCGATGTAGATGCCGTAGGTGGGCGGCGTGTTGTACATGGACTCGTTTTCGGCATGCGTCTTGTAGTCGAGCATGACCGGGGTCTTCGGCAGCACCTGGCCAATGAGGTCATCGCGCAGGATGGCGATGGTCAGGCCGGCCGGGCCGATGTTCTTCTGTGCGCCGGCGTAGATGAGACCGAATTTCGATACGTCGACCGGGCGCGACAGGATGTTCGAGGACATGTCGCACACCAGCGGCACGTCGCCAGTCTGCGGCATCCAGTGGAACTCCACGCCGCCGATGGTCTCGTTGGCGGTGTAGTGCACGTAGGCGGCGTCCTTGCTCAGTTTCCAGTCGGTCTGCGCCGGCGCATAGGTGAAGTTCTTGTTCTCGCTCGAAGCCACGACGTTGACCTGGCAGTACTGCTTGGCCTCCTTGATCGCCTTCTTGGCCCACTCGCCGGTGTGCACATAGTCGGCGCTCGCCTTGCCGCGCAGCAGGTTGATCGGAATCATGGCGAACTGCAGGCTCGCGCCGCCCTGCAGGAACAGCACCTTGTAGTTGGCGGGAATCGCCATCAATTCGCGCAGGTCGGCTTCGGCCAGGGCGGCGATGCTCATGAACTCCTTGCCGCGGTGGCTCATCTCCATGACAGACTGGCCGCTGCCGTGCCAGTCGAGCATCTCTTCCGCCGCCTGCCTGAGCACGGACTCCGGCAGGGTCGCCGGTCCGGCGCTGAAATTGAATACGCGTGACATTTCTTCCTACTCCTCGTCGGTCTCAATAACTTTTTCGATGCCGGCCAGTTTGGTGCCGTCATCCAGATTGATCAGGGTGACGCCCTGCGTCGAGCGACCCATCTCGCGAATGTCCTGTACCAGCGTACGGATCAGCACGCCGCCGGTCGAAATAAGCATCAGTTCGTCGCTATCCCTGACCAGCACCGCGCCGATGAGCTTGCCATTACGGTCTGAGGCCTGAATCGCAATCATGCCCTTGGTACCGCGACCGTGCCGTGTGTATTCGGCGATTGCCGTGCGCTTGCCGAAGCCGTTCTCGGTGGCAGTCAGCACACTCTGTTCCTGGCCCTTGGCGACCAGCATCGAAATAACGGACTGGGCCGGATCGAGCATCATGCCGCGCACGCCCCGCGCCTCACGTCCCATGGGACGCACGTCTTCCTCGGCAAAGCGCACCGCCTTGCCGGCGTCGGAGAACAGCATCACGTCGTACTCGCCGTCGGTGATGGCAACGCCAATCAGGTGGTCGCCTTCGTCGAGATCGACAGCGATGATGCCGGCCTTGCGCGGGTTGGCGAAGGCCGACAGCGGCGTTTTCTTGACCGTGCCGCCCATCGTCGCCATGAAGATGTAATGCCCTTCGTCGAACTCCTTCACCGGCAGCACCGCCGTGATCTTCTCTTCCTCAGCGAGCGGGAAGAGGTTGACGATCGGTTTGCCGCGGCTGGTCGAGGAACCCTCCGGTACCTCATAGACCTTCAGCCAGTAAACCCGGCCACGGTTGGAGAAGCACAGGATATAGTCGTGCGTGTTGGCGACAAACAGGCGGTCGACAAAATCGTCCTCCTTCATCGCCGTTGCCTGCCTGCCGCGCCCTCCTCGGCGCTGGGCGCGGTAGTCGGCCAGCGCCTGTCGCTTGAAATAGCCGCCATGCGAGAGGGTGACGACGACGTCGGCCGGGGTGATCAGGTCCTCCAGGCAGAGGTCCTCGGCATACTTCACGATCTCCGAGCGCCGCGCGTCGCCAAACTGCTCCCTGATGGCCCTCAGTTCGTCGGCGATGATGCGGGTTATGCGCTCCGGGCGGGCAAGGATGTCGAGCAAATCGGCAATCTGTTCCATCACCTCGCGGTATTCGGCCAGGATCTTGTCCTGCTCCAGGCCTGTAAGGCGCTGCAGGCGCAATTCCAGGATGGCCTGGGCTTGGGCGTCTGACAACCGATAGCCCTGCTCGAAAAGCCCAAATTCGGGCGCCAGCCCGTCGGGCCGCGAAGCCTGCGCATTGGCACGCGCCAGCATTTGCTCGACCAAGGCGGAGCGCCATGAGCGCGCCATCAACCCCCGCTTGGCTTCAGGCGGCGTCGGCGCCGCCTTGATGAGGGCGATGATCTCGTCGACGTTGGACAGAGCCACCGCCAGACCTTCGAGGATATGACCCCGCTCGCGCGCCTTGCGCAACTCGAAGACATTGCGCCGCGTCACCACTTCGCGACGGTGGGCAAGGAAAGCGTCGAGCATCTCCTTCAGGTTGAGCAGGCGCGGCCGGCCGTCAACCAGGGCTACCATGTTCACCCCGAAGGTGTCCTGCAACTGCGTCATCTTGTAGAGGTTGTTGAGGACAACCTCAGGCACTTCACCGCGCTTCAGTTCGATGACCACGCGCATGCCGGATTTGTCGGACTCGTCCTGGATGTGCGAGATGCCCTCGATCTTCTTCTCGTTGACCAGTTCGGCGATGCGCTCCAGCAGCGACTTCTTGTTCACCTGGTAGGGCAGCTCGTCGACGATGATGGCCTGGCGGTTACCCTTCTCCAGATCCTCGAAATGCGTACGGCCGCGCATGACGATGCGGCCACGGCCGGTCAGGTAGCCTTCCCGTACGCCGGTCATGCCGTAAATTATGCCGGCGGTGGGAAAGTCGGGGGCGGGAATGATTCCAATCAGATCCTCGATGCCCAACTCGGGGTTGTCCAGCAGCGCCAGGCAGCCGTCTACCACCTCATTAAGGTTGTGCGGCGGAATATTGGTCGCCATGCCGACGGCGATGCCCGAACTGCCGTTGATGAGCAGATTGGGTATCTTCGCCGGCAGGATCAGCGGCTCGCGCTCCGAGCCGTCGTAGTTCGGTCCGAAGTCGACCGTCTCCTTATCGATGTCGGCGAGCAGTTCGTGGCCGATGCGCGCCATGCGGATTTCCGTGTACCGCATGGCGGCGGCGTTGTCGCCGTCTACCGAACCGAAGTTGCCCTGGCCATCCACCAGCATGTAGCGCAGGCTGAAATGCTGCGCCATGCGCACGATGGTGTCGTAGACCGCGGTGTCGCCGTGCGGATGGTACTTGCCGATCACATCGCCGACGATGCGGGCGGACTTCTTGTAGGCCTTGTTCCAGTCGTTGGACAGTTCGTGCATGGCGAAGAGCACGCGCCGGTGCACCGGCTTCAGCCCGTCGCGCACGTCCGGCAGCGCCCGGCCCTTGATCACGCTCATGGCGTAATCGAGGTAGGAATGTCGCATCTCCTCTTCGAGGCTGACCGGAAGGGTTTCTTTTGCGAATTGAGTGGTCATCGAACAGGGAACCGGAGGCAGGGCTAGGGTCCCCGCCAAAAAGTGCTAATTCTAACATGCAGCCCAAGCCGGACGCAGCCGCCATGAAGAACCGCGGCCAGCCAATATGTCGCTCCGACTACAAGTTGTAGGCCTCTGGTTTTTGTGCTTAAATTCAAATGCCAAACAACAAGGGGCCGGCAGGCCGCTCTGCCGGAGAACCAGAACAATTTCTCAAGCCAGTGGAGGATGAAACCTTGAAAACTGCTTACCTATCTCAAGCTCTTGTTGCCGCCGCCCTCGGCCTGTCCGTCACTGCCGCTTGCGCACAAGTGCCGAACAACGACGGTTACCTGTTCGACACCCGTGGCGTCGTTGCCAGGAGCGGCTTCGGCCTGTGCTGGAAGACCACCCGCTGGACGCCGGCCATGGCCATCCCCGAGTGCGATCCGGACC
>JAEHDO010000396.1 GCA_016880375.1 Betaproteobacteria bacterium
GCCAATTCGATTCTGTCCATTCATCTGCCTCTCGAACCCGATATGCATCGATTGTGGCTCATTTTCGCCCAGGCCGTCACGGTCAGCGTCGCCGCGCTGTTCGTGGTGATCACCCTCAAGCCGGACTGGCTCGGCGGCCAGCCCCAGCCTGCCGTGGTGGCCTTTCAGGAGGCGGCCGCCCCCGCCGCGGCCGACGCGCGCAAGGTGACCTCCTATGCCGATGCCGCGAAAAAGGCGCTGCCCTCGGTGGTGCACATCTACACCAGCAAGGAGGTAAAGGCCCCGCGCCACCCCTTCGCCGACGACCCGGTCTTCCGCTATTTCTTCGGCGACCGCTTCAGCGGGCCGCAGCGCCAGTCCGGCCTGGGTTCCGGCGTCATCGTCAGCGCCGACGGCTACATCCTCACCAACAACCATGTCGTCGAGAACATGGACGAGATCGAGGTGGCGACCAACGACGGCCGCCGCCTGCGCGCCCGCATCGTCGGCCTGGATCCCGAAACCGATCTCGCCGTACTGCAGGTCAAGGCCGACGGCAAGCTGCCCGCCGTCACCTTCGCGCCGACCGAATCGCTGCGCGTCGGCGACGTCGTGCTGGCCATCGGCAACCCCTTCGGCGTCGGCCAGACGGTGACGCACGGCATCGTCAGCGCGCTGGGGCGCACCCAGCTCGGCATCAACACCTTCGAGAACTTCATCCAGACCGACGCCGCCATCAACCCGGGCAATTCCGGCGGCGCACTGACCGACAGCGAAGGCAACCTGGTCGGCATCAATACGGCCATCTACTCGCGCACCGGCACCTCGCTCGGCATCGGCTTCGCCATTCCCGTCTCCATCGCCCGCAGCGTGATGGAGCAGATCATCAAGAACGGCACGGTGACGCGCGGCTGGATCGGCGTCGAGGCGCAGGAAATCACGCCGGAACTGGCCGAATCCTTCAAGTTGCCGGCGACGGAAGGCGCGATCATCGCCGGCGTCCTGCGCGGCAGCCCGGCCGACCGCGCCGGCATCCGCCCCGGCGACGTGCTGGTGGCCGTCGGCGGCAAGCCGGTGAAGGATCCGCAAGGCATGCTCGAGCTCATCGCCGGCCTGACGCCGGGAACGACGTCCCCGTTCAGGCTGCGGCGCGAGGCGAAGGAACTGGAGGTTGCCGTGAACATCGGCAAGCGGCCGCCGATGCAGCGCAACGGCGAGTAGTGTCGCGACTCAGTTCGCGAAGAACTGCTCCACCAGACCGATCTGCCCCGGTACATTGAGCGCCGGCGCGTGGCCGATCCCAGGAAAGGTGACGACGCGGGCGCGCGGCCCGCGCCACTCCATCTCCGCCGCGGTTTCCGGCAGCAGGAGATCCGATTCGGCGCCGCGCAGGCACAGCGCCTTGCATTCCAGCGCGTCCCAGAAATCCCACTGCACCAGCTCGGCCTCGTGGTCGAACATCATGACGATCTTCGGGTCGTAGTGCGGCGTCACCTTGCCGTCCGGCAGGCGCCGCACCGAGGTCTCGGTCAGGCGCCGCCACTGCGCGTCGGTGAGCAGGCCGAAGGGCTTGTAGATGGTGCGGAAATACGTTTCCAGCTCCGAGACGCGGCCGAACTGCGCCGGGCTGCCGGCATAGGCGCGGATGCGCGCGAGGGCCGCGTCGCCGATCTTCGGGCCCATGTCGTTGAGCACCAGGTGACTGATGCGTCCCTTGAGCGGACCGGCCGCAGCCGCCGTGCCGATCATGGCGCCCATCGAGGTGCCGAGCCAGCGCATGTCGCCGACGCCCAGCGCGTCGACGAAGGCCACCGCGAGGCGCGTGTAGAAACTCACCGAGTACTCCGTTTCCGGCGCCGGACTCCACTGCGACAGGCCGCGGCCGAGGGTGTCCGGGCAGAGCACGCGGTAGCGGTCGGAGAGTGCTTCAGCGATGTCGTCGAAGTCGCGTCCGGTGCGCGCCAGGCCGTGCCACATGACAATCGTTTCCCGGTTCCCCGCGCCCCACTCCGTGTAATGCAACTCGCGGTCGAGGACAGTGAGGTAGTTCGACGTCATCATGGTCGCTTCGCACCTCGCAATTTTCCGACGATCCCGGTCGGGAAGAAATAGACCGACAGCACGAACAGCACGCCGAGCCAGAGCAGCCAGCGGTCGGGATGCAGCAGGTTGGCCAGCAGCGGCACGGCGACGAGGCCGTCGCTCGCCTGCTTCATCAGCGCCTGCAGGTAGTTCTGCGCCAGGATGAACAGCGCCGCGCCGACCACCGCGCCGTAGAGCGTGCCCATGCCGCCGATGACGACGATCAGCAGGATGTCCATCATGATGGTGAACGACAGCGTCGTCTGCGGCCCGGCGTAGCGCAGCCAGAGCGCCATCAGCGCGCCGGCCAGCGTCGCCACCACGGCGGAAAGGCAGTTGGCCAGGGTGCGGTACACCACCGTGCGGTAGCCGAGCGCTTCGGCGCGGAAATCGTTCTCGCGGATCGCCTGCAGCACGCGGCCGAAGGGCGAATTCACCACCCGCAGCAGCAGCAGGAACAGCGCCAGCGCCGAGAAGAACA
>JAEHDO010000397.1 GCA_016880375.1 Betaproteobacteria bacterium
ATGCAATCCGCCATCCAGTTCGACCGATTCAATGCGCTCGCCGACGCGCAGGCGCAGGAGCGCATCCTTGCCGCGCGCACGCGGCTCGGCAGCCGCGCCGTGCTGCTCTGCCATCACTACCAGCGCGCCGATGTTTACCGTCATGCCGACCTGACCGGCGACTCGCTCAAGCTGTCGCGCCTGGCGGCGCAAAGCAACGCCGAATACATCGTCTTCTGTGGCGTGCATTTCATGGCCGAGGTGGCCGACATTCTCTCCAAGCCGGAGCAGGTATCCATCCTGCCGGACCTCGCTGCCGGCTGCTCCATGGCCGACATGGCGAACCTCGCCAAGGTCGAGCGCTGCTGGCGCGAACTGGAGGAAATGGCCGACGATCCGGACGAGCTGTTCACTCCCGTCACCTACATCAATTCCAGCGCCGACCTGAAGGCCTTCTGCGGCGAGCACGGCGGCATCGTGTGCACCTCGAGCAACGCATCGAAGATCCTCGAATGGTCGTTCGCGCGGCGCGAAAAGGTGCTGTTCTTCCCCGACCAGCACCTCGGGCGCTGGAGTGGCCACCGGATGGGAATCCCGCTCGATGAAATGATCGTGTGGGATCCCGATCTGGAAAACGGCGGTCTCACCGTCGAGCAGGTGCGGCGCGCCCGCATCCTGCTGTGGAAGGGACACTGCTCGGTGCACCAGATGTTCCAGGCCGGCCACATCCTGCGCTTCAGGAACGAGCACCCGGACGGTCTCGTCATCTCGCACCCGGAATCCAATTTCGATGTCTGCCGCCTCTCGGACTACGTCGGCTCTACCGAGACCATTATCAGGACCGTCAAGGCGGCGCCGGCCAACACGCGCTGGCTGGTCGGCACCGAACTGAACCTCGTCAGCCGCCTGGCGGAGGAAGTGAAGCAAGAGGGCAAGATCGTGCAGTTCATGGCGCCGATGGTCTGCATGTGCTCGACCATGGGACGCATCGACCCGCAACACTTGGCATGGTGCCTGGAGAATCTCGCCGAGGGCAATATCGTCAATCGCATCTCCGTGCCACCGCACGAAGCCGAACTGGCGAAGCTGGCCCTCGAACGCATGCTCGAAGCATCGTAGCCGCATCGTGGTAAAGCCCGCCGTCACCCGCCGCCAGACCAAGACGCCGGACGTCGCGCCGCACGGGCGCTCTGGCGTCCGCAAGTTGCACGTGCTCACCTATAACATTCACAAGGGCTTTTCACAGTTCAGCGCGCGCATGATGATCCACGAGTTGCGCCGGCGCCTGCACGGGCTCAACCCCGACATCGTCTTCCTGCAGGAGGTGCAGGGGCTGCACGAACGCCACGCCGAGCGGCGGCACGACTGGCCCGAAGGCGGGCAGCACGATTTCATCGCAGAGGGCGTCTGGCCGGACACCGCCTACGGCGGCAACGCCATCTACGACCACGGCCATCACGGCAACGCCATCCTCTCGCGCTTCCCCATCCTCTCCTCGCACAACCAGGACATCTCCGAGTTGCGCTTCGAGCGGCGCGGCATGCTGCATACCGAGCTGGCAGTCCCGGGCTGGAAGGAACCGCTGCACTGTGTCTGTGTGCACCTCGGGCTCACCGCCGCGGCGCGCCGGCGCCAAATGCTCGCGCTGGCCGAGCGCATGGAAGAAGTCAGTCCTGGCGAGACGCCGCTTATCATTGCCGGCGACTTCAACGACTGGCACAACCGCGCCGGCAACCTCATCGCCGAACGCCTCGGCCTGGTGGAGGTGTTCGGCGGCCTCAACGGCCAGCCGGCGCGCAGTTTCCCCGCCACCCTGCCGATGTTCCGGCTCGACCGCATTTACGTGCGGGGCTTCGAAATCGAGCGTGCGGAGGTGCACTTCGGTCGGCCCTGGTCGAAAATTTCAGACCACGCCGCGCTTTCCGCCTACATAGTGGGCGCCAAATAAGTCGGGCGATGAAAGCCGAATACCTGACCGGCAACGCTATCGACCTGCTTGAGACCGGCAGCGAATTCTTTCCCGCACTGATTGCCGCCATCGATGCGGCGAAGCGGGAATTCCACCTGGAAACCTACATCTTCGAGGACGACGCCACTGGACGTGCCGTCGCCGGCGCCCTTTGCCGAGCAGCCCAGCGCGGTGTCGCAGTGCGCGTACTGGCCGACGGTTTCGGCGCGGCGGATTTCGTCACCACGCTCAGGCCGCAACTGGAGGCCGCCGGCGTGCAGGTGCTGGTGTATCGTCCGGAAATCGCCCGCTTCCGCCTGCGCCGGCACCGCCTGCGCCGCCTGCATCGCAAGCTGGCAGTGGCCGACGGCTGCAGCGCCTTTGTTGGCGGCATCAACATCGTCGACGATATCGATGCGGCGCGCCCGGCGCCGCCACGCTTCGATTACGCCGTTCGCGTCGAAGGCCCGCTGCTCGTCCCGATCCACGCCACTGTGCGGCGCCTGTGGACGCTGGTGGCCTGGGCGGGCTTCCGGCGGCGCCTGCGCCTGCCCGCCACGTCCCCTGTTACGGCCGAACCGCGCGGCAGCATGCGCGCCGCCTTTGTCTTCCGCGACACGCTGCGGCACCGGCGCGACATCGAGGAAGCCTACCTGGAAGCGATCGGCAAGGCACAGACGGAAATCTTGCTGGCCAATGCCTACTTCCTGCCCGGCGGACGCTTTCGCCAAGCGCTGCTGGCAGCCGCCGCGCGCGGCGTGCAGGTGACGATCCTGCTGCAGGGCCGGATCGAGTACGCATTGCAGCACTATGCCACCCAGTCCCTCTACGACCTGCTGCTCGGCGCGGGGGTGCGCATCTTCGAATACCACTACAGCTACCTGCACGCAAAGGTGGGGGTCATCGACTGCTGCTGGGCCACGGTGGGGTCGAGCAATATCGATCCATTCAGCTTGCTGCTGGCGCGCGAGGCCAATGTGTTCGTCGACGACCGGGAATTCGCGTCGCGGCTGCGCGCCAGCCTGGAAACGGCGATGCGGGACGGCGCCAGCGAGTTGCGCCGAGAGGATTGGGAACGCAAGCCCTGGCTACAGCGCCTGGCGAGCCGGCTGGCCTATGGCCTAGTACGTCTGATGATCGGCATCGCCGGCTACGGCGGCAAGCACTGAACCGCTCGGTCAGGTGGAGGACAGACCTGCGCAGGGCGGTCGCTTCGAAGAGACAATGCCGGTATTCACCCCGAACCAGTTAAGCCCGCCGAACAGGCGCGCGTGCTCGATTTTCACGCAGCGGTCCATGACCACTTCCAGCCCGGCCGTTTCGGCCTTGCGCACCGCCTCCGGGCTAATCACGCCGATCTGAAGCCACAGCACCTTCGCGCCGATGGCGATTGCTTCGTCGGCGATCGCCGGAATATCCTCGGCGCGGCGGAAGCAGTCGACGATGTCCACCGGTTGCGGCACTTCGCGCAGCGATGCGTAGCATCTCTGGCCAAGCACCTCTTCATAGGCCGGATTCACCGGAATCACCGTGTAGCCGTGACCCAGCATGTACTTGGCGGCGAAATAGCTCGGCCGGTGCCAGGTGGCCGACAGGCCGACCACGGCAATCGTGCGGTTCTGCATAAGAATCCGGCGCAAGCCGGCAATGTCGTCGATCATCAGCGTACCCTCCGATTTACCAACCTGCCGGAGCGGGCGCGATTCGGCAACGCGGCAAGTGCTTTCGTTGCCAGTGTCCTGCCGCCCAGCACCAGAGCTCGTCCAGCCCGGCTTCGCCCAGCCCGTCCGGCGGCGCTTGGCCGAGAAACTCCAGGGCTGCCATCAGAGCTGCTTGCGGCCGGCATTCGTCGATGGGCCGCGCCCGCGTCTGCTTCGACAGCTTTTCCCCCGCTGCATTCACCGCGGCCGGCAGGTGCAGGTAGGACGGCGCCGGCAGGCTAAGCTGGCGCTGCAGGCAGATCTGGCGCGGCGTCGAGTCGATCAGGTCGGCGCCGCGCACAATATGTGTCACGCCCTGCTCGGCATCGTCCACGACCACTGCCAGTTGGTAGGCGAAAAAACCGTCTGCGCGCAGCACCACGAAGTCCCCGACCTCGGCAGCCAGATCCTGGCAGATGCGGCCCTGCAGCGCATCCTCGAAGCAAACCCTGCCCGGTTCGACCTTCAAGCGCCAAGCCCGCGCTGCGCGCGCCGGCGGCAAGCCGTCGCGGCAGGTGCCGGGATAGCGCGGCGCCCCATCGGTACCGAGGCCGGAGTCGGCAACTTCACGGCGGGTGCAGGCGCACGGGAATACCGCAGCGGAAAGACGCAGCCGCTCGAAAGCCGCACGGTAGAGCGCCTTGCGGCGGCTCTGGTAGGCCACCTCGCCGTCCCAGACGAAACCCAGGCGCTCCAGCGTCCGCAAGATCGAATCCGCAGCACCCACCGCCGTGCGCGGCTCATCCACGTCCTCAATACGAAGCAGCCATTCCCCCCCGGCAGCGCGAGCATCGAGATAACTGCCGACAGCCGCCACCAGGGAGCCGAAGTGCAGCGCACCAGTCGGCGAGGGCGCAAAGCGCCCGCGATAGTTCAGGCCTGAAGAATCTGCGGGGGTCATGGCCGGATGATAGCGCAGCGATTGTTGCCAATCGCCGGACGGAATGTGCCGTACGCTTCTCGAGCGTGATGCTTTTCACGGTGTTTGATGACATCCGCGTGTAGCATCGCTGCTCGTTCGAGGACGGGCGGCAACAGCAAAGAGGAAGGCGTGTCGGAGCCCTATAAGCTTGAGAACTGGCAGTCCAGCGTGAACATGGCGTGCCACGCCGAGCGCGTGCAGCTGCTGTTTGCCCTGTCGCGCTTCTCGGTCACCGCCACCCTCGCCGCCACACTCCTGGTCTCGGTGTGGATGTGGCCCCTGGTCGACCACGGCAAGTTGCTCGCCTGGCTGATATTGATGTTCTGCAATGTCGCTGCGCTGCTCTGGATGCAGCTTGCCCATCATGCCCGGCGGCCGGCTATCGAGGAAGCGCCTCGCTGGGAGCGCTGGTTCTCAATCAAGAGCGCCGCCGATGGCTTTCTCTGGGGCATGGTCATTTGGCTGCTCACACCCGGGGCGGGCGCATTCGCACATTTCATTTTCATTCTAACGCTGTGCGCCGTGTGCCTCGGTGCCACCGCCGTGCTCACACCCTCGCGTCCCGCCTACTACGCATTCATGGCACCGATGGTTCTGCCAGCGGCCTTCCTTCTGACATCCGGCAATCCGGGCGGTATCGCGGCGGCAAGCTGGGCGGTGCTGATTTACGTCGCTGTTCTCGCCGGTGTTCATGACGTCCTGCACAGAAACCTGGTCGCTACTTTCCGCCGACGTTATGAAAGCGAGGCGCTGGTCGCCGAACACAAGGTTATTCTCGATTCGGCGGCGGAAGCCATCGGCCTGCTCAGGCCGAATTACCTCGCAAAGTGCAACCGGCAGTGGTGCGTCCTGTTCGGCTATGACATGGATGAAGCCGTCGGCAAGCCGGCCTGGGCCTGGTGGCCCAGCTACGAAGACTGGAGCCAGTTCGCGCAGATTTGCATGGCGCCTATCAGCAAGGGCAAGCCCTACAGCGCCATCGTGCAATTGCGCCGCAAGAACGGCAGCCTGTTCTGGGCAGAAATCAGCGGCATGGCCGTCAATCCGGCCAATCTGGATCTGGGCGTTGTCTGGATGGGTACGGATATCAGCGAACGTCTGCTTACCGAATCCAAATTGAAGGCGAGCGAGCAACGCTTCCGGGATCTGGTATCGCTCTCGACCGACTGGTACTGGGAACAGGATGCCGAGTTCCGCTTCACGCGCTTCAGCGGACCGGCGCTGGAGAAGATCGGCATCGACACCCGCCACTTGCTCGGGAAAACGCGCTGGGAGGTAAAACGGCTTGGCGGCGCCACCCCTCAACAATGGCAGTCCCATCGCGAGGCCCTGCTGTCACGCCAGCCCTTCCGTGACTTCGTCTACGAAGTCCGGTTAACCCCGACAGACCAGCGCTGGTTCTCCATCAGCGGCAATCCGGTCTTCGACGAAAACGGCGACTTCGCCGGTTACCACGGCGTCGGCACAGACATCACGGAGCGCGTCAACGCCGCCGAGCAATACCGCCACCTCGCTCATCACGATACGCTGACAGGACTGCCCAACCGCAGACTTCTGGGCGATCGCACGGAACAGGCGCTCGCCCTGGCCAGACGCAGCGGCCACCTGGTCGCACTGCTGCTGCTGGACCTTGACGACTTCAAGATCATCAACGACACCGACGGGCATTCGGCGGGCGATATCGTCCTCGTCGCCATCGCTCGGCGCCTGCGTGGCCTTGTGCGGGAAATCGACACCGTCGCACGCCTGGGCGGCGACGAATTCGTCATCCTGCTTCAGGAAATGAGCCACCCGACAGACGCCGCGCGGGTAGCCGGGAAGGTCATCGAGGCGATCCGGGAACCGGTCGAAGTCGGCAACCGGCAGTATCTGCTCGGTGTGTCGGTCGGCATCGCGCATTTTCCCGACCACGCTGCCAACATGGAAGGCCTGATGCAGCAGGCGGATATCGCGATGTATCAAGCCAAGCAGGCAGGTGGGCGCGCCTATCGCTTCGCCGACAGGGTCGCCACCCCAGTTGACACTGGTTCAGCGCTCTCGCAGCCGCCCAAACACCCTCCGGACAACAAAACTACACATTGAAGCGGAAATGCATGACATCGCCGTCGTGCACCACGTAGTCCTTGCCTTCCAGGCGCATCTTGCCGGCCTCCTTTGCGCCCTGCTCGCCCTTGCAGGCGATGAAGTCGGCAAATCCGATCACTTCGGCGCGGATGAAGCCGTGCTCGAAGTCGGTATGAATGACGCCGGCCGCCTGCGGCGCGGTGTCGCCGGCATGGATGGTCCAGGCGCGCACTTCCTTCACGCCGGCGGTGAAGTAGGTCTGCAGGCCAAGTAATTGGTAGCCGGCGCGAATGAGGCGATTGAGTCCCGGCTCCTCCAGTCCCATGTCTGCCAGGAACACCGCCTTGTCCTCGTCCGGCAGATCGGCGATCTCTGCCTCCATGGCAGCGCAGAAGGCCACCACGGGCGCCTTCTCCTTGGCCGCATGGGCTTCCACGGCAGCCAGAAGGGGATTGTTCGTGAACCCCTTCTCGTCTACGTTGGCGGCGTAAAGGGTCGGCTTCGCCGTGATCAGGCAAAAGGGCTTGAGGTTGGCCAACTCCTCCTTCGACAGGTCGAGTGCCCGCACCGGCTTGGCCTGGTTCAGTTGCGCCGCGCACTTGTCGAGCACCGCTACCAGCAGTTTCGCCTCCTTGTCGCCGGCCTGGGCCGGCTTGCGATAGCGCGTCAGCGCCTTTTCCACCGTCGCCAGGTCGGCCAGGGCCAGTTCGGTTTCGATGGTCTCGATGTCGTATAGCGGCCTGACTTCCCCGGCCACGTGCACAATGTTTTCATTTTGGAAGCAGCGCACGACGTGAACGATGGCGTCGGTTTCGCGAATGTTGGCAAGAAACTGGTTGCCCAGGCCCTCGCCCTTGGAGGCTCCCGCCACCAGGCCGGCGATGTCCACGAACTCGACAATGGCGTTCTGCACGCGCTGCGGCTTGACGATCTCGGAAAGCTGGGCCAGCCGGGTGTCGGGCACCTCGACGATGCCGACGTTGGGCTCGATGGTGCAGAAGGGATAGTTCTCCGCTGCGATGCCGGACTTGGTGAGTGCATTGAAGAGAGTCGACTTGCCGACATTGGGCAGGCCGACGATGCCGCACTTGAGGCTCATGGTGTTCCTTATTCTGAAGCCGGCGCAGTCGGCCGGCTGTTGATCTTCTGCATGGCCGCCGGGTACTCGCCCCGGGCCAGCAGCGGCCAGGCGTCGAGCGAGCGCTTCAGCGCTTCCTCGATCAGCGACCGCTCCTCGCTGCGGGGCTTTTTCAGGACATAGTCCACCACCTTATTGCGGTCGCCGGGATGACCGATGCCGATGCGCAGGCGCCAGAAATCCTGCGTGCCGAGATGCGCGGCAATGTCCTTGAGCCCGTTGTGCCCGCCGAGTCCGCCGCCGAACTTCAGACGCAGCGCACCCGGCGCCAGGTCGAGCTCATCGTGCAGGACCAGCATCTCCGCCGGTGAAATGCGATAGAAGCGCGCCAACGCTCCCACCGCCTGCCCGGAGCAGTTCATGAAAGTCAGCGGCATCAGCAGCCAGAGCTGCTCGCGCGTGCGGCCGGCAATGCCGTGAAAACGGGATTCGCGTCTGAGTTCGGTGCCAAGCTGCGCCGCCAGCCGCTCGCACAGCCAGAAGCCGGCGTTATGCCGGGTATCGACGTATTCGGCGCCCGGATTGCCCAGGCCGACGATGAGGCGCGGCGCGGCCACAGGAGGAAGCGGGGTGTTTGCGGCGGCGGCGCCGCCGCAAACGCGCTTACTTCTTCTCGGGCTGCTTGGCCGGAGCCGCGGCTGCGCCAGCGGCAGCCGGAGCCGCAGCCGGCGCGGCGGTGGTGGCAGCGGCTTCCTCGCCCACCGCCAGATCGGCTTCAGTTGTGCCGCGCGGCACGACAATAGTGGCCACGACCGGGTTTTCGTTCCGGTGCAGCAACGCCTCGACGCCCTTCGGCAGATTCAGGTCCTTGACGTGAACCGAATGGCCGACCGAGACGTCCTTCATGTCTACCTCGATGAACTCCGGCAGGTCGCCAGGCAGGCAGGTGACGTTCAATTCGTTCAGGACATGGCTCACCACGCCACCCTGCAGCTTGACGCCTGGAGCGACGTCAGCATTGATGAAATGCAGCGGCACCTTCATGTGGATCTTCCTGTCGGCTGCGACCCGCTGGAAATCCGCATGCAGCACCAGCGGCCTGAAGGGATGCATCTGGTAGTCGCGCAGCAGCACTTGCTGCTTCTCGCCCTCCAGATTCATGCTCAGAACGGAGGCATGAAATGCCTCCTGCTTCAGACTGTGGTAAAGGGCATTGTGGTCGACCTGAATCGGCTGGGCCGCCGTCTCGCCACCATAAAGAATGCCGGGCACCTTGCCCGCGCGACGCAGGCGGCGGCTCGCTCCGGTGCCCTGCAGTTCGCGCTTGTTAGCGATGATTTCGATTTTCATTTGCTAGCTCCATTAAAACCCGGGCCGCGACCAGCCAGGGGGTTGTAAAAACTACTCCATGAACAGCGACGAAACCGACTCCTCGTTGCTGATGCGCAGCATCGTCTCCGCCATCAGCTCGGCGATGGAGATTTGTCGGATGCGCGAGCAGGCCCGTGCCTCCTCGTTCAGCGGAATGGTGTCGGTCACCACCAACTCATCCAGAACGGATTCCCCGATGCGCTGCACCGCGCTGCCGGAAAGCACCGGGTGCGTACAGTAGGCCAGTACCTTGGCAGCACCGTGATCCTTCAGCGCCTGCGCCGCCTTGCACAGCGTGCCGGCGGTGTCCACCATGTCATCCATGATGACGCAGGTGCGTCCATCCACCTCGCCGATGATATTCATCACCTCGGAGACATTGGCCTTCGGGCGTCGCTTGTCGATGATGGCCAGATCGGACTCCAGCCGCTTCGCCAGCGCCCGCGCCCGCACCACCCCGCCGACGTCGGGCGAGACCACCAGCAGGTCCTTGTGCTGGTTCTTCCAAATGTCGCCGAGCAGGATCGGCGCAGCGTAGACGTTGTCCACCGGGATGTCGAAAAACCCCTGAATCTGGTCGGCATGCAGATCCACCGTCAGCACGCGGTCGACTCCCGCCGCCTGCAGCATGTTGGCCACCACCTTGGCCGAGATCGCCACGCGCGCCGAGCGTGGCCGGCGATCCTGGCGCGAATAGCCCATGTAGGGTATCGCCGCGGTAACGCGCCCAGCAGAGGAGCGCTTCAGCGCATCGACCATGATGATGAGTTCCATCAGGTTGTCATTGGTCGGCGCGCAGGTCGATTGCAGGATGAAGCAATCCTTGCCGCGGACGTTCTCCATGATCTCGACATTGACCTCACCGTCCGAGAAGCGGCCCACCGTGGCCCGCCCGAGCGAGATGTTCAGGCGCCTGACCACGTCGGCGGCAAGCTTGGGGTTGGCGTTCCCCGTAAAGACCATCAGGCTGTCGTAGGCCATGCGTGCCTCTGGAGCGAATCCGTTCTTGCAAATGATGCGGGCAGGTGATTCACCTGCCCGCATTCTTGATTTTAGTTACGACATCACGCCCGCAAGCGGGCATGAGTCTTCTCTAAAACTTTGTTTTGGCTGGGGAGGAAGGATTCGAACCTTCGCATGCCGGAATCAAAATCCGGTGCCTTAACCAGCTTGGCGACTCCCCAAGTGTTTCAGTCAGCAAGTGCCCGCAGGGGGTGTTCGTCCAAGCCTCGCGCTATCCAGCCGACCATGTCTTCCGGCATCCGCGCCAGCACGGCGCGCGCTTCCTGCTCGGCGGCAAAGGGGGCGAAAACACAGGCCCCGGAACCGGTCATGCGCGCTTCGGCGTGCTGCCTGAGCCAGGCCAGCGCCCGCGCCACCTCCGGGTAGCGACCGCACACGACGGCTTCAAGATCGTTTTGGCCAAACAAAGGACCCCGACCCGCACCCCAACCCGCTGAAAAGTCCGCCATTTTGATGGCTTTCGTATTCCGTGTCAAATTCGGCGAGGCGAAGATTTCGGCGGTCGGCACGCCCGCGGCCGGCTCGATGACGAGGTACCAGGCCGGGGGCAAATCGAGCGGCTGCAGAGCCTCGCCGACACCCTCGGCGAAAGCGTTGCGGCCAAAGACGAAGAATGGCACGTCGGCGCCCAGTTGCAGCCCCAGCGCCTGCAGGCGCTCGCGCGGCCAGTTCAGCCCCCAGAGACGGTTCATCGCCAGCAGCACGGTGGCCGCATCCGAACTGCCGCCACCCAGCCCGCCTCCCATCGGCAGGCGCTTCTCCAGCATGATCTCGACGCCGTGCCTGCAGCCGGACGCCTCCTGCAGCAGCCGCGCCGCGCGCAGGCACAGGTCGCGCTCCTCAGGCACGCCGGCCAGCGGACGAAGGCGCAGGATGCGCCCGTCCGTCCGCGGCGCGAAACGCAACGTGTCCCCATGGTCGACCAGGCGGAACAGTGTTTGCAACAGGTGGTAGCCGTCGGGCCGTCTGCCGACGACATGCAGAAAAAGGTTGATCTTGGCCGGCGCAGGATAGGCGCTGTCCCAATCCGTCATCTGGACAGGCCCCAGTCGTCGATCTTCAATCGTACCTCGACATCCTCGCGCCGTGCCTGCAGCAACTCCGGCAGGGCATCCGGCGCTTCGCTCTCGTAGCGCAGGTAGTCGATCACCCAGCCCTGCTCCGAGAGGCCGGCCAGCCTGCCTGCCGCGTCCACCCGGGCAACGCCGCCGAAGGCCGACCGGCCGAGCACCCAGCGTCCCAGCCCCGATACCGGCAGCGGCGTGCCGAACACCTTCTCGGAAAGGCCATCCAGGTCTGCCGCCACGTAGCGCTTCTGGTCAGCCGTCTCCAGCAGCGCGACGCCGCCGCCCGAGGTCAGCCTGGCAAGACCCTGGCCGAGCGGTCCGCTGACGACGATTTCGTCGGATTGCGCGTCGTGGCGCCAGTCGATGCCTGCCGAGAAGCTTTCGCCGGCGCGACGAACGGCAATGCGTCCTTCGATGCGGAAAGCCTCGATTGCCTCGCGCGCCGGGCGAGCTTGCGTCGCCGCCGGCTGCAGCGTGGCGCAGCCCGCTGTCAGCGCGATTAACGCGGCTGCAAACAACAAGCGCAGCATCAGGGGGCGAAACGCTTGATGACCTCGGCCAGGACCTCGTTGCCGGGATGGGCATTCGCCGCCTCCCGCCAGGTCCTTTTTGCCTCGTCGCGGCGGCCCAGGGCCCACAGCACCTCGCCAAGGTGGGCGGCAATTTCCGGATCCGGCCTGATCGAGAAAGCTCGCTGCAGATGGGTCAGCGCCCCCTCATTGTCGCCCTTGCGGTAGAGCACCCAACCCATGCTGTCGATGATGAAGGGGTCGTCCGGAGACAATTGCATCGCCTTCACAATCAGCTGCTCCGCTTCATCAAGCCGCTGGTTGCGCTCGGCGAGGGAGTAGCCGAGTGCATTGTAGGCATGGGCATGCTCGGGCTTGAGGCGGATGAGCTTGCGCAGGCCGGCTTCCATCGCCTCGTGCCGGCCGAGCTTTTCCGCCAGCAGCGCGGACTCGTAGAGCAGCTCAGGTTGCTCCGGCTGCGCAGCGAGGCTGCCGGCGAGAAGTTCATAGGCCTCCTGCGTCCTGCCGCCGTCCCGCAGGAGCTGACTTTCGGCCAGCAGCAGCTGAATGCGGTCGGCGTTGCCCGCAGCACGCACCTCCTGCAGATGGCGGCGTCCGGCCTCCAGATTGCCCTGCTTCGCCAGCAGCTGGGCAATGCGCAGCTGCGCCGCGAGATACTGCTCGCCCGGCACCACCTCGGCATACCAGCGCAACGCTTCGTCGAACTGCTTGCGCTCCTCGGCAATCTGGCCGAGATAGAGGCGCACGGTGTCAATCTCGGCAAAGTCCTTGCCAAGCAGTTTCTTGAAATTCTCCTCCGCCACCGCCCAGTCTGAAAGCTGGACAGATAAAACCGCCACGGCGTAAATCACATCGGCATTGCCGGGAAAATCGCCCAGCAGGCGCTGGAACTCGGTTCGCGCCTGGGAAAATTTGCGCGCTCCGACCAGGTTGCGCGCGTACTGCAGGCGCACCTCGCGCGCCTGCGGGTGGCCGGCAAGATAGGCGCGCAGGGTCTCGATCGCCGCCTCGGGGGATTCGGCGCGTTGCAGCTGCGCCTTGAGCATCACGGCGATGTCCCATTCAGGCCTCAAGTCGAGCGCCTTGTCGGCCTCGGCAATGCCACGCCGCCATTCCGCGGCATTCAGCGCAGCCTGGGCGCGGGCGAAATGCGCCTCCGGCAAACCGACATATGGCTGCGTGAGCTGTTCGACCATGGTCAGCACGGCCTTCTTGTCCGGATAGCGGGCAAACAGGCGGTTGAGCCGCAGCAGGCCGTCGCTCAGGTTCTCCCCTTCCTGCGCCAGCAGCTTGGCGACGTGGGGTTGCAGTTCATCGAGGCGGTTGGCGCTCACCAGCAGGCCCGCCATCATCTGGTGCGCCTGTGAGGATTCGGGATCGATCTCAACCCAAAGCCGGGTGGCCTGCAGGGCCATGTCAAGATTGCGGCCATGCAGCGCCATCTCGGCGGCGCGTCGGGCCACGCGCGGGTCACGCGTCGAGCGGGCAAGGTCCATGTAGGCGGAGGCCGACAGGTCGAGGTTGCCGCGCTGGCCGGCGATTTCGGCGAGCAGGGTCTGATACAGGATCTGTCCGGTCAATTCCTGCTGCGGCAACGGCTCGGTGCGCTCCTTCGGTTGCGCTTCGCGCACAGTTTCCGCCGGTTGCCGGGCAGGGGCCTGGGCGCAGGCCGAAAGCATGAGTACCGCTGCAACCGCGGCGGGGAAAAGCAGGGGGCGGAGCGAGTCGGTCATGTCAGGGTCGGAACGGCACAGCGTAGAATGGAATTTGTTCGACTCATGTTAGGGGGTTTTGCCACCCCCGGCAAGCGAGTCCATTCCGATTGCCATGCCAGAACTGCCCGAAGTCGAAATCACGCGTCGCGGCCTCCTGCCCGCCTTGCCCGGCCGGACAGTCAGCGCTGCCGTCGCGCGCCACACGGCACTGCGCTACCCGTTGCCGCGCAACCTGGGCCGCCTGCTCGCCGGACAAATCCTGCACGGCATCGATCGACGCGGCAAGTACCTGCTGTTCCGCTTCGATCGCGGCACGTTGATCGTGCATCTCGGCATGTCGGGCAGCCTGCGACTGGTGCCAGCCGTCGAGTCGCCGGGCAGGCACGACCATCTCGATCTCGTCTTCGGCGACAAAGCCTTGCGCCTGCGTGATCCGCGCCGCTTCGGCGCCGTACTTTGGGTGAAGGACGATGCCGGCAGCCACCCTCTCATCGCTTCGCTCGGCATCGAGCCATTGTCGGAGGATTTCAGCGGCAGCTGGCTGCACACCGCCACCCGCGGCCGCGCCAAACCCATCAAGCTGTTCCTCATGGACAGCCACGCCATCGTTGGCGTCGGCAACATCTACGCCTCGGAGAGCCTGTTCCGCGCCGGCATCGCGCCCGGCACCCCGGCAGGTCGCCTGTCACCGATGCGTTGCACGCGGCTGGCAAATGCAGTCAAGACCACATTGAAAGCCGCCCTGGCCGCTGGCGGCAGCACCCTGCGCGACTTCATCCACAGCGACGGCGCTACAGGCTGGTTCCAGCAAACGCACAACGTGTATGGCCGCGAAGGCGAACCCTGTCGCGTCTGTGGCACGAAGGTACGCGCCCTGCGACTGGGTCAGCGCTCCACTTTCCTGTGCCCGCGTTGCCAGCGCTGACGAACGGGCGATTGTGGCCTCCCAGTTGCATTGCTTTCGCAGAAATGTGTGCTAAATTGGCGTTTTTGAAGCACTTTCTGGAGTTGCCATGGGGCTTGTCCAGCAATTTTCTGCCTATAGCAGCTGGCGCTCGGCAGTATCCGGGCATCTGCTCAGCCTGCACAACTGGCTCGTCGAGAACGAGCTCGGCGACGCGCAAAGCGAGCTGCGACTGCAGCAGTTGCTGGAGCGCCTGCGCGAAGACAAGCTGATCATCGCCTTCGTCGCCGAGTTCTCCCGCGGCAAATCCGAGCTGATCAACGCCATCTTCTTCGGCGACTACGGCAATCGCATCCTGCCTTCCACCGCCGGGCGCACCACCATGTGCCCGACCGAGCTGCTGTTCGAGGCCGGCAAGCCGCCCTCCATCGAGCTGCTGCCCATCGAGACACGCTCGACGAATGCCAGCGTGGCGGAATTCAAGCGTTTCACCGAGGAATGGCGCGTCGTTGAGCTGGACACTGCCTCGGCCGAGGCCATGCACGCCGCGCTTTCCCGCGTAGGGGAGCAGAAGCTCGTCTCGCAGGAACTCGCAGCCAAGCTCGGCTTCGCCATCGACGCCGAGGGCAAGGCGGGCCTCAAGCCGGATGCCGAGGGCCTGGTTGAAATTCCCTGCTGGCGTCACGCCGTCATCAACTTCCCCCATCCCCTGCTCGAACAGGGGCTGGTCATCCTTGACACGCCGGGCCTCAACGCCATCGGTGCCGAACCCGAGCTGACGCTCTCGCAGCTCCCCAATGCCCACGCCATTCTTTTCATTCTCGCCGCCGACACCGGGGTGACGCAATCCGACCTGGCGGTCTGGCGCGACCACGTCAACGGCGCCCGTACTCGGCAAAAGGGCCGCATCGCCGTCCTCAACAAGATCGACGGACTGTGGGATGGCATCCGCAGCGAGGCGGAAATCGAAGCCGAAATCTCGCGCCAGGTCAGAAACACGGCGGATACGCTCGAGCTGGATGCCAGCCACATCTTCCCCGTTTCGGCGCAGAAGGGCCTGTTCGCCAAGATAAGCCGCGACGCAGATCTGCTTGTGAAAAGCCGCTTGCTGGCACTGGAGCAGGCGCTCACCGCCGAACTGATCCCGGCCAAGCAGGACATCGTCTGCGACAACACCGAGAGCGAAGCGGCAGACCTCATCGCGCGCACCCGGGCCCTTCTGGAGACGCGCCGCAGCGGCGTCGCCGAGCAGCGGGGCGAGCTGTCGGACCTGCGCGGCAAGAACCAGAGCGTCATCGAATACATGATGCGCAAGGTGAAGAGCGAGAAGGAGGAATTCGAGAAGGGCCTGCAGCGCTACTATGCCGTTCGCAGCGTCTTCTCGCAGCTCACGAACAATCTCTATTCTCATCTCGGCATGGATGCCCTGCGCGAGGAGACGCGCGGCACCCGCGAAGCCATGCTGGAAGCACGCTTCAGCAAGAACCTGCGCGATGCCATGAAGAGTTTCTTCCGGCACGTGCGCGCCAACCTGGGCAAGTCAGCCGGCGAGATCAGCGAGATCACGAAGATGATGGAAGCCATGTACGTGCGCTTCTCGACGGAACACGGCATGAAGCTGGCGGCGCCGGCGCCCTTCTCGTTGCTGCGCTACGAGAAGGAGATAGACCGGCTCGAGCAGGGCTTCAACGCCCATTTCAACACCCTGCTCAACATGGTCACGCATGCCAAGCTCGGCCTGACGCAGCGCTTCTTCGAGACGGTGGCGATCCAGGTGCGGCGCACCTTTGAACTGATCAACCGGGACGTCGATCACTGGTTGCGCGCCGTCATGGCCCCCTTGGAAACTCAGGTGCGCGAATACCAGTTGCAGCTGAAACGCCGGCTGGAAAGCGTCAAGCGGATCCACCAGGCCACCGACACGCTGGAAGACCGCGTGCGCGAGCTGGCACAGATGCAGGCAACGCTGGAAACGCAGCTTGCGGAGCTGAACCAGATTGCCGCAGCGCTGCGATCAACCCTCCACGCGGAGGCGCGGGAAGACGCCGCCCTGTTCCAGGCCGCCTGAGCGGACAGCCCGCAGGCCGCACCAGGCTTACTTGGCGGCGGTCAGCTTGAGGAACTTCTGCTGCAGCTGGTCCTTGTCCTCGGCGTGGTCGGGGTTGGGGATGATGCAGTCCACCGGGCAGACCTCGATGCATTGCGGCGTGTCGAAGTGGCCGACGCACTCGGTGCACTTGTTCGGGTCGATCTCGTAGATCTCCTCTCCCTGGGCAATCGCGCCGTTGGGGCACTCCGGCTCGCACACGTCGCAGTTGATGCATTCATCGGTAATCATCAAGGCCATCTTGCTTTCCTCACTTGCTTGAAATTTTCTGCTTCAGCCGCTCATGCACCAGCGGCTGCACGAACTTGCCGACGTCGCCGCCGAGGGAGGCGATCTCCCGCACCATGGTCGCGGAAATGAACTGGTATTTTTCGGCGGGTGTCAGGAATACGGTTTCGACGTCGGGGTTCAGACTACGGTTCATGCCCGCCATCTGGAATTCATACTCGAAATCGGACACCGCGCGCAGGCCGCGCAGGATGATGCGCGCCTCGTGCCGTCGCAGGAAATCCATGAGCAGGCCATCGAAGCCGACCACCTTCACGTTCGGGAAAGGCTCCAGAACCTCGCGTGCCATTGCAACGCGCTCGTCCAGGGTAAAGAACGGGCGCTTGGTACGGCTGTCGGCCACCGCCACCAGCACCTCGTCGAACAGGCGCGAGGCGCGCCGCACCAGGTCCTCATGCCCCAGAGTCACTGGGTCAAAGGTGCCTGGGTAGATTGCGACGCCATCGCTCATGTCTGCAATGCCTCCAGTAGATGGTAGTAAACCTGCCCCGTCCGCCCGCTTCTGACCGATTCCCAGGAACCGACGCGTTCAATGGAATGCTCGGCTTCCACATAGATCCGGGCATCGGCGGCCAGTACCCCCGTCAGCATTGGCGCGACGCGCTCGATCCAGCCCTGGCGATAGGGGGGATCAAGAAACAGCAGGTCGTAGCGCCGGGTTGCGCGGGCGAGGAATTTTACCGCATCTGCGCGTACCAACTCCAGCCGGTCCGTACCGAGGACCGCGGCGGCGTCCCTGAGCGCGGCGAAAGTGCGCACATCGCGTTCGACCAACGTGACATGCGCCGCGCCGCGCGAAGCGGCCTCGAAGCCGAGCACGCCGCTGCCGGCGAAGAGATCAAGGCAGGCGAGGCCGGTCAGATCCTGGCCAAGCCAGTTGAACAGCGTCTCGCGTACTGCGTCCGGCGTCGGCCGAAGCCCCGGTGCTGCATGGAAGTTGATGTAGCGGCGCTTCCATTCGCCGCCGACGATGCGCAGGCGCGACAAGGCATCAGTCCCCGGCGACGATTACCGTGACCAGATGCTCGGGCTTGATGTGCCGCTGGAACGCCGCACGTATCTCCGCGGTCGTCACCGCCTCGATCCTGCGCGGGAATTCATCGAGGTAGCTGAGCGGCAGGTCGTAGAAGCCGATCACCGCGATATGGTCGAGCAGCTTGCGGTTGCTGTCGATGCGCAGGGGAAAGCCATCGACCAGGTTGCGCCGGGCGGCCTTGAGCTCGTCCTCGCTCGGCCCGCGGGCGAGGAATTCGGCCAGCACCTCCCCGACCACCTTGAGCGCTTCATTGGCCTGCTCGCGCTTGGTCTGCAGGCCGATCTGGAAGGGGCCGGGCTGCTGCAGCGGCTGGAAGTGGCTGTATATGCTGTAGGCATAGCCGCGCTTCTCGCGCACCTCCTTCATCAGGCGCGAGACGAAGCCGCCGCCGCCAAGAATATAGTTGCCGGTCAGCAGCGAATAGTAGTCCGGATCGCCGCGGCGCAAGGCTGGCAGGCCGAGATGGATGTGTGCCTGGGTGGCCGGATGGTCGACGCGCAGTGTAGTGCGCGCCGGCATCGCCGTATCCGGAAGACTGACTTTTGCCGGGGCATCCGGCAGGCCCGCCGTCAGGCGCTGGGCAATCGCCTCGGCCTCTGCGCGCGAGAGGTCGCCGATGATCGACACAATCGCCCGGCGCGCGCCGTAGTGCGCGCGATAAAAGGCCAGCAGGTCGTCGCGGGTGAGCTTCTCCACGCTCTCGACCGTAGGCAAGCGGCCGTAGGGATGGCCGGGATAGAGCGCGGCAGTAAAGCGCTTGGCGGCAATGCTGCCCGGGCGCGTGTCCGCCTCGCGGATGCCGGCAATGCTACGG
>JAEHDO010000010.1 GCA_016880375.1 Betaproteobacteria bacterium
ATCGGCTCGGTCTTCGGCAAGCCGGTGTACAAGGCGCGCGCGCCGCTCTCCGGCATGCTGGCGCTGGCCATGATGGCCGGCGGCCTCGCCGTGCTGGCGGCCGACCTCGGCCGCCCCGACCGCCTCATCGTGGCGATGACGCACTTCAACTTCAAGTCGATCTTCGCCCTCAACATGATGTTCTACTCGGGCTTCTTCGCCATCGTCGCCGCCTACCTGGTGACGATGATGGACCGCAGCCTGAACGGCTACATGAAGGTGCTCGGCTTCCTCGCCTTTTTCTGGCGCCTGGCGCTGACCACCGCCACCGGCTCCATCTTCGGCTTTCTGATTGCGCGCACCGCCTACGGCTCGGCGCTGATGGCGCCGATGTTCATCATCTACTCCTTCGCCTACGGCCTGGCGGCCTTCCTCGTCGTGCAGGGCGCCATGTACGCCTGGAACAATCTGCAGCTCGATGAACGCATCCTCGCCCGCATGAAGAACCTGCTCGCCGTCTTCGTCGGCGCGGCGCTCTACTTCACCGCCGTGATGCACCTGACCAGCCTCTATTTCGCCAAGCAGATCGATTACGAGCGCTTCCTCCTCCTCGACGGCGGCATCTACACCATGGCCTTCTGGCTTGGCCAGGTACTGATCGGCGGCATCCTGCCGCTGGCGCTGATCTTCGCGCCCGGCGCCAAGCAAACGCGCGTCATCGCCGCCTCGGTGCTGGTGGTGCTGGGCGGCCTCGCCCAGATGTTCGTCACCATCGTCGGCGGCCAGGCCTTCCCGCTGGAAATCTTCCCCGGCTACGCCCTCTCCAGCAGCTTCCAGGACGGCATCGTGAGCCCCTATTCGCCGGTGATCGGCGAATTCGCCCTCGGCTTCGGCGGCATCGCCCTGGCCTTCCTCATCACCGTCGTTGCGGTGCGCGTGCTGCGCTTCCTGCCGCAGGACGATTTTGCCGCGCTGAAGGCGTCGGACGACTGAGCGCGGCGCGCTCAGTCCGGCTACACTCTGCCGGATGCACCGCTTCCTCGTTTCCGCCGCGCACAAGTCCTCCGGCAAGACGACCCTGAGCCTGGGGCTGGCCGCCGCCCTGCGCGGGCGCGGCCTCGCCGTGCAGACCTTCAAGAAGGGCCCCGACTACATCGACCCGATCTGGCTCGGACTGGCCGGCGGCCGCCCCTGCCGCAACCTCGACTTCTACCTGCAGCCGTACGCGGAAATCCTCGAGAGCTTCGCCCGCCATGCTGCCAGCGCCGACGTCGCCCTCGTCGAAGGCAACAAGGGGCTCTACGACGGCCTCGACCTCGCCGGCAGCAACAGCAACGCCGCGCTGGCCGAGCTGCTCGGCCTGCCGGTGGTGCTGGTGCTCGACGCGCGCGGCATGACGCGCGGCATCGCCCCGCTGATCCTCGGCTACCAGGCCTTCGACCGCAACATCCGCATCGCCGGCGTCATCCTCAACCGCCTCGGCGGCACACGCCACGAGGCCAAGCTGCGCGCCGTCATCGAGCACTACACCGACGTGCCGGTCCTCGGCGCCGTGCTCGACAACCCGGAACTCGCCATCGTCGAGCGCCACCTCGGCCTGATGCCGGCCAACGAGGCCGCCGCCGCAGAGGCACGCATCGCCGCCATCGCGAAAACGGTCTCGGCGCAGGTGGACATCGATCGCCTGCTGCA
>JAEHDO010000398.1 GCA_016880375.1 Betaproteobacteria bacterium
CAATCACCTTTACCATTTCCGGTACTGGCGTCACCCTCAACACGACCAAGTTGGCCGGTGGCGTGACGCGCTTCATCCCCACCTCCGTAACCTCCTTCGGCTCGGTGAGTGCCTTCTCGCGCGTGGACATCCTTCCGGGCGGCGCCTATCCGCGCGCCGCCGGCCGCTCGGATTGCGTCGCCGTCGCAGGCACCTGCAGCTACGAGGAGGAAATGACCAACTACGCCAACTGGTATGCCTACTACCGCACGCGCATGCAGATGATGAAGACTTCGGTCGGCCAGGCCTTCCTGCCGCTGAACACCGATTACCGGCTCGGCTTCACCACCATCAACAACACCGATTTTTCCGGCAGCAGCAATGACCGCTGGCTGGCCCTGGCGGACCTCGACAATTCCCAGAAGCAGAGCTGGTACAGCAAGCTCTACACGCAGAATCCCAGCGGCTCGACGCCGCTGCGCAGCGCCCTCGACCGCATGGGCCAGCTCTACGAGGGCACGCTGTCGGGCGCGCCGGACCCGATCCAGTTCTCCTGCCAGCAGAACTTCACCATCCTCACCACCGACGGCTACTGGAACCAGAGCTTCACCGGCTACGGCGACCAGGACAACGACAATACCAGCGCCGACGACCATGACTTCCCGTTCTGCAACCGCAACAACGGCTGCTACGACGGCAACCTCGGCGGCGGCTCGGCCAATTCGCTGGCTGACGTCGCGCTCTACTACTACAAGCGCGACCTGCGGCCGTCGCTGGCAGACAACGTCTTCGCCTCGAGCAGCGACCCGAACACCGCCCAGCACATGACCACCTTCACCATCGGCCTCGGCGTGGATGGCGTCATGACCTTCCGCGAGGATTACGCGACGGCCGCGGCGGGGGATTTCTACCACATCAGGACCGGCTCCACCAATCCCGCCGACCGCTCTTCCTGCCCCTGGCAGGCCGCCGGCACCATCTGCAACTGGCCGGTTCCGGCAGCCGATACCGAAACGGCGGTGGACGACCTCTGGCATGCGGCGGTCAACGGCCACGGCAGCTACTTCAGCGCCAAGGATCCGGAGTCGATGGCGCGCGGCCTGGCCAACGCCCTCAACAACCTCAAGGTGCGCAACGGCGCGGCATCGGCCTCGGCGACCAGCACGCCGAACGTCACCCAGGAGGACAATGACATCTTCAGCGCCACTTTCCGCACCGTGAAGTGGGACGGCGAACTCGTCGCGCAGAAGATCGACCCGGCGACAGGCAACCTGATGCCCACCGTGACCTGGCAGGCGCAGGCCCTGCTGGACCTGAGGACAGACGTCGCATCGGACAGCCGGACCATCTACACCCTCGACGGCGCCGGCGCGAGCGTCTCGATAAAACCCTTCACCTGGAGCGACCTGACGGCCAGCGAGCGCGCCTATTTCGACAGCAAATGCCCCCTGCTGAGCCAGTGCGGGGACCTCGGCCCCGCCGAAAAGGCGCTGGCCAACAGCGGCGAACGCATGCTGGAATACCTGCGCGGCCAGCGGGCGCTGGAGGTGGGCTCGCCGCCCATCTACCGCGATCGCGACCACACCTTCGGCGACATCGCCAGCGCCAAGCCGGCCTATGTGCGCAACCCGCGCCGCAACTACGGCGATGCCGGCTACACCGCCTTCAAGGCCGCCAATGCCACGCGCCAGGCCATGGTGTATGTCGCCGCCAACGACGGCATGCTGCATGCGCTCAATGCCACCACGGGCGAGGAGGCCTGGGCCTACGTGCCGCACCTGCTCCTGCCCGAGCTCTACCGCCTGGCCGACAACAATTACCAGAACAACCACCGCTACTACGTGGATGGCAGCCCCGAATCCGCCGACGTCTACATCAACGGCGAATGGCGCACCATCCTCGTCGGCGGCCTGAACAAGGGCGGGCGCGGCTACTACGCCCTCGACATCACCGACCCGACCGATCCGCAGGTGCTGTGGGAGTTCTGCTCGGATGCAGCGCTGTGCGGCAAATCCGATGCCGACCTCGGCTACACCTTCGGCAACCCGGTGATCACCAAGCGCCCGTCGGACGGCAAGTGGGTGGTGATCTTCACCTCCGGCTACAACAACGTCAGCCCGGGCGACGGCAAGGGCTACTTCTATGTGGTCGATGCCGCCGACGGCACCCTGCTGCAC
Organism: Betaproteobacteria bacterium; assembly: GCA_016880375.1. Lineage (GTDB taxonomy): Bacteria > Pseudomonadota > Gammaproteobacteria > Burkholderiales > Rhodocyclaceae > Desulfobacillus. The sequence goes on from JAEHDO010000398.1 coordinate 2,157, forward strand.
AAGGTCGGCACGAACGTCGGCGACACCGCCACCCCGAGCGGACTGGCCCGCATCACCGGCCTGGCATACAACGCCCAGACCAACAACACGGTGACCTATGTTTATGGCGGCGACCTGCTCGGCAACCTCTGGCGCCTGGATATGAGCAGCATGGGGGTTTCCCAGCTGGCCTCGCTCACCGACTACGCCGGGGCGGTCCAGCCGATCACCAGCCGGCCGGAACTCGGCCTGTGCGACAACCAGGTGATGGTCTTCGCCGGCACCGGCAAGTACCTCGGCGTCAGCGACCTGTCCGACACCCAGCGCCAGACGATGTACGGCATCAAGGACAGCACGACGTCGCATAGCGCCTTCCGCACCAGCGGTGCCGTGCAGCAGTCCTTCTCGCCCCTGGGCGGCGGTGGCTACACGATCACCAACAACGCCGTCGACCTGGCTGCGACCCCCGGCTGGTACGTCGATTTCGACCAGAACACCGGCGAGCGGGTCAACCTCGACCCGGCGCTGATCTTCGGCAACCTGCTGGTGGTCACCAGCCAGCCGACCGACATCTCGGCCTGCACCACCGGCGGCAACAGCTACAAGTACGAGTTCAGCTACTGCACCGGCAGCTACCTGCTGGCGGCGCCGAACCAGCAGGTGGGCGCCAAGCTCGCCAGCTCGATCGTGGTGGGCTTCATCGTCATCCGCCTGCCGAGCGGCGCCCTCAAGGTGGTCACCACCTTCGCCAGCGGCGAGAAGACCACCGGCGAAGTCACCGGCAGCTCCACCGGCAAGGTTCGGCGCGTCTCCTGGCGCGAGCTGACGCAGTAAGTCTGGACGGGGGGGCGGGGATTTCCCCGCCCGCCTGGCCCCGGCAGGACGCAGCCCGGATGTTGAAGGAAACCGCTTCCCTGCTGGCACCCCTCGCCCTGTCCGTCGCGCTCCACGCCGGCGGCTTTGCGCTGCTGCAGGCCCATTACGGCGCCCCGTCCGGTGAGAAGTCCGATGCCGCGCGACGGCCGCTGGCCCTGCGCGTGACCCTGCTCGAAGCGAAACTGGTCTCCCCCTTCGGCGACGCGGCAGAAGTCAGCCCCGCCGCTGCGGCGCCGTTTCAGGAAGCCCTGCCCGAGGGCGCGATTGCCCTGCCGGGGCTGTATTATTTCCCGCCCCAGGAACTCAGCCGGAAGCCGCAGGCAGTGACGCCCGTGCCGCTGGAATACCCGGAGAATGCGCCTGCCGTGCCAAAAAACCGCATCGTGCTGCGGCTCCTGATCAGCGCAATGGGCGATGTAGACCGGGTCATCGTGGAAACGGCGGACGTGCCGCAGGAACTGGAGCAACTGGCGCGCAAGGCCTTCGCCCGG
>JAEHDO010000061.1 GCA_016880375.1 Betaproteobacteria bacterium
CTGGCCTTCGACATCCTCTTCGCCGAGGGGCAGCGGCGCTACCTCGAGTCGCTCAACGCCTACGCCCGCCAGTTCGTGCAGCCCTCGGCGCGGCCGGACGTCGACGCCATCTTCGGCATCCCGCCGACGGTGGCCATCGAGCAGCGCACCAGCCGCGGCGGGCGCAAGAGCACGGTGGGCACGCTCACCGAGATCCAGCACTTCCTGCGCCTGCTCTACGTCAAGCTCGGCACCCAGCACTGCCCCGACTGCGCCGTGCCGATCGAGCCGCAGAGCGAGGAGGCCATCGCCGCGCGCATCCTGCGCGACTGGCGCGGCAGGCACATCGGCCTGCTGGCGCCGCTGGTGGTCGCGCGCAAGGGCGTCTACACCGACCTCGCCAAATGGGCCTTGGGCAAGGGCTTCACGCACCTGCGCGTCGACGGCGCCTTCCTGCCGACGGCGAAGTGGCCGCGCCTCGACCGCTTCCGCGAGCACGACATCGCGCTGCCGGTGGCCGACCTCGTCGTTTCGGCGGACAACGAGTCGCAACTCCGCGCCGCGCTCGCCCGCGCGCTGGAATTCGGCAAGGGCACGCTGCAGGTGATCGGCCCGCTCGACGACCTCGTCCGCGCCATCCGCCAGGGAAAGAACGAAGCGAAACTCGAACAGCACGCCTTCTCGACCAAGCGCGCCTGCCCCTCCTGCGGCAGGAGCTTCGCCGAGCCCGACCCGCGCCTGTTCTCCTACAACTCGAAGCACGGCTGGTGCGAGCAGTGCTACGGCACGGGACTCGCCATCGCCGGCTTCGACGCGGAGCAGACCGGCGAGGAGATCTGGTGGAACGAATGGTTCGAGGGCGACGCGCACGCCTGTTCCGCCTGCGAAGGCAAGCGCCTGAACCCGACCGCGCTGGCGGTGCGCTTCCGCGACCATTCCATCGCCGATCTTTCCGCCTTGCCAGTCTCCGGACTCGAAGCGTTCTTCGCCAAGCTCAAGCTCGCCGGCCGCGACGAGGCCATCGCCCGCGACATCCTCGTCGAGCTGCATTCGCGCCTGGCCTTTCTGCGCGAGGTCGGCCTCGACTACCTGGCGCTGGACCGCGCCGCGCCGACGCTCTCCGGCGGCGAGGCGCAGCGCATCCGTCTCGCCGCCCAGCTCGGCTCCAACCTGCAGGGCGTCTGCTACATCCTCGACGAGCCGACCATCGGCCTGCATCCGCGCGACAACCGCATCCTGCTCGACACGCTGGCGAAACTGGAAGCCAAGGGCAACACGCTGGTGGTGGTCGAGCACGACGAGGACACCATCCGCCGCGCCGACCATGTGCTCGACCTCGGCCCCGGCGCCGGCACCCAGGGCGGCCGCGTCGTCGCCGAGGGCACGGCCGAGGAGCTGATGCGCCATCCCGATTCGGTGACCGGCCGCTGCCTCGCCCATCCGCTGCTGCACCCGCTCGCCGCGCGGCGAAAAGTCAGTCCCGGCGACACGGCGATCGACATTCTTGGCGCCGGCCTGCACAACCTGAAGAACATCGACCTGCGCCTGCCGCTCGCCCGCCTGACGGTGGTGACCGGCGTCTCGGGATCGGGCAAGTCGACGCTCGCGCGCGAGGTGCTGCGCGACAATCTGCACCGCCTTGTAGGAGCGGCGTCCACGCCGCGAAAGAATCGCGGCCGGGAGGCCGCTCCTACAGGCTGCCGCGAGCTGCGCGGCTGGGAGGCCGTCGCCCGCGTGCTGGAAGTCGACCAGACGCCGATCGGCAAGACGCCGCGCTCCTGCCC
>JAEHDO010000062.1 GCA_016880375.1 Betaproteobacteria bacterium
AAGCCGAAATTTTCCCTTGCCAGTCAGTCAGTTGCTCGCCGGGACCGCGCAATGCCACGATCACCGGCGGGGTTATGGCCTCCTCCAGGGCCATCAGCAGGGTGGCAAATCCGCCCGGCTGGCGCTTCATGTCCGGGTAGTACAGCCGCAGGGTGCGCTCTGCCGCATCCAGAAAGCGGCTCTCGCCCGACAAATGCCCCAGGCGCTGCAGGGCGAAGGCGGCAGTGCCGTTGCCCGAGGGCGTGGCATTGTCGTGGCCGGTCTTGACGCGATGGATCAGGGCTTCGTGGTCGTGGCTGGTGAAGAAGAATCCGCCGACGGGATCCTCGAAGTGCGCCAGCAGTGCGTCGCCCAGCGCTTCGGCGAAGGCGAGCAAATCCGCATCGAATTCCGCCTGCAGCAGTTCCAGCACGGCCTTGAGGAGGCAGGCGTAATCGTCGAGGTAGGCATTCAGGTGGGCGCGCCCGTCCTTGTACGTGGCGAGCAGGCGGCCATCCCGCCACATCGCCTTGCGGATGAACTCCAGGGCGCGGCGCGCCGAGGCCAGCCAGTCTTCGCGCCCGCAGACGCGGCCGGCGTGGGCCATGCCTTCGATCATCAGCGCATTCCAGCTGGTGAGGACCTTGTCGTCGCGGCCGGGGCGGATGCGCGCCTCGCGCGCGGCGAACAGCTTCTCGCGGGCCGACTGCAGCAGGCGCTCGCAGTCGGCGAGCGGCCGGCCGAGCGCGGCGGCGACCTCGGCGAGCGGCTGCGCCACGAGCAGGTGCCAGTGCGTGCCCTCGAAATTCGCCGGCCGCTCCAGTCCGTAGTGGACGGCGACGACGGCATATTCCTCCGCCGTGGTGTGGCGACTGACTTCTTCCGGCGTCCACACGTAGAACTTGCCTTCCTCATGCTCGGAGTCGGCATCCAGCGAGGAGGTGTAGCCGCCCTCCGGCGATTGCATTTCGCGCATGACCCAGCCGGCGGTTTCTTCGGCGACACTTCTGAACAGCGGCTCGCCCGATACCCGCCAGGCGTCCGCATACAGGCGCAGCAGCGGTCCGTTGTCGTAGAGCATCTTCTCGAAATGCGGGATCGCCCAGCGCTCGTCCACGCTGTAGCGGCAGAAGCCGCCGCCGAGCTGGTCGCAGAGGCCGCCCTCGGCCATGCGCCTGAGCGTGTGCAGAACCATTTCGCCGCAGCGCGCCTCTCCGGTGACGGCGTATCGGCGCAGCAGCAGTTCCAGGTCGGCCGGGTGGGGGAATTTCGGTGCGCCGCCGAAGCCGCCGAACTCGGGATCATAGGTCTGCGCGGCGCGTTCGACGGCGAGCTGCAGGGGCGCAGCCGCGAGCCCTCCGTCAAGCGGCTGGGTGGCGCTGTCCGCGGAGAGCGCCCTGAGCAGTTCGCCGTTCTGCTGCTCGATGTCGGCGCGGCGGTCGCGCCAGGCTTCCGCCACGCGCTGGCACAGGTCGGCAAAGCCGGGCAAGCCGTAGCGCGGCGTCCTGGGGAAATAGGTTCCGCCGAAGAAGGGTGCGCCGTCCGGGGCGAGAAACATCGTCAGCGGCCAGCCGCCCGTACGGCCGGTGAGCATCTGCTGCGCACGCTGATAGATCTGGTCGAGGTCGGGCCGCTCTTCCCGGTCTACCTTGATATTCACGAAGAGGCGGTTCATGACCGCCGCCGTTTCGGCATCCTCGAAGGATTCGTGGGCCATGACATGGCACCAATGGCAGGCGGAATAGCCGATCGAAAGGAGGATCGGCTTGCTCTCCCGCTTCGCCAATGTAAGCGCTTCCTCTCCCCAGGGATGCCAATCCACGGGGTTATCAGAATGCTGAAGCAGATAGGGCGAGGTTTCGCCGGCGAGCCTGTTGGGCATGGGGTTATTTCCGAGTAATTTTGTCGGAATTATGGCTGCGGCTTCGCCAAAGGGCAAGCGGGACGATCAGCTACCGAACAGGGCGCGCCACCAGCGCTTGCGGGATTCCGGCAGGGGGCCGGGGCGCTGCAGTTCGACCGGCGGCACGCGGCTCATGATCCAGCCCGGCGGGTGCGGGTGCTTGCCGGTGCCGCAGGAGGAGCCGAGGTTGTTCGGGTCGTAGACCTTCACCATTCGCGGCGCCTCGAAGTCGTCGGCATAGACGATGCCGCAATAGTCGTGATGGTGTTCCTTGCGCAGCAGCGCGTCGGTTTCGGCGATGAAGCGCTCCACCTCCGGCGCGGTTGCCGGTGCGGCCGGCAGCGGCTCGCCCACGGCGTACAGGTACCAGCCGGCATTGCGGTCGATGCGCGCCCAGAAGTCGGTCAGCTGCTGCCAGGACAGCAGGCTCCACAGCCGGCCGGTGTAGAGCTGCTCGAATTCGTCGGCGACTTCCGCGGTCATCGGTCAGCGCTTGGCCAGCTGCGCCACGTCGCGCACCGCGCCGGTGTCCGCGCTGGTGGTCATGGCGGCGTAGGCCAGGAGCGCCGCGGAGACGGCGCGCTCGCGCTTGACCGGTTTCCAGGCCTGCTCGCCCTTGGCTTCCATCGCCGCACGCCGTGCCGCCAGGACTGACTTTTCCACGGCGAGGTGGATGCGCCGGTTGGGGATGTCGATCTCGATGGTGTCGCCCTCCTCGATGAGGCCGATGGCTCCGCCGGCCGCGGCTTCCGGCGAGGCGTGGCCGATCGAGAGGCCCGAGGTGCCGCCGGAGAAGCGGCCGTCGGTGAGCAGCGCGCATTCCTTGCCGAGGCCCTTCGACTTGATGTACGAGGTCGGGTAGAGCATCTCCTGCATGCCGGGGCCGCCCTTCGGCCCTTCGTAGCGCACGACGACGACGTCGCCGGCGACGAGCTTGTCGGCGAGGATCTTCTCGACGGCCTCCTCCTGCGATTCGCAAACCCGGGCGCGGCCGGTGAATTTCCAGATGCTCTCGTCCACGCCGGCGGTCTTGACGATGCAGCCCTTCTCGGCGATGTTGCCGAACAGCACGGCGAGGCCGCCTTCCTGCGTGTGGGCGTGCGCCTTGTCGCGGATGCAGCCGTGGGCGCGGTCGAGGTCGAGCCGCGGATAGCGGCGGGACTGGGAGAAGGCCGTCTGCGTCGGCACGCCGCCGGGCGCAGCGCGGTAGAAGTCGTGCACAGCCTTGTCCAGGTTACGCTTCACGTCGCAACAGTCGAGCGCTTCGCCCAGCGTCGGATAGAGCACCGTCGGGCAATCGCGGTTGATGAGGCCGGCGCGGTCGAGCTCGCCGAGGATGGCCATGATGCCGCCGGCGCGATGCACGTCCTCCATGTGGTACTTCTGCGTCGCCGGCGCCACCTTGGCCAGGCACGGCACGCGGCGCGACATGCGGTCGATGTCGGCCATGGTGAAATCGACGCCGGCTTCCTGCGCGGCCGCCAGCAGGTGCAGCACGGTGTTGGTCGAGCCGCCCATGGCGATGTCCAGCGCGATGGCGTTCTCGAAGGCGGCGAACGAGGCGATCGTGCGAGGCAGCACCGAGGCGTCGTTCATTTCGTAATAGCGCTTGGCCAGGTCGACGATCAGCCGGCCGGCCTTGACGAAGAGCTTCTCGCGGTCGGCGTGGGTGGCGAGCAGCGAGCCGTTGCCGGGCAGGGCCAGGCCGAGCGCCTCGGTCAGGCAGTTCATCGAGTTGGCGGTGAACATGCCGGAGCAGGAACCGCAGGTCGGGCAGGCCGAGCGCTCCATGGCGTTCACGTCGGCATTGGAGTTCTTCGAATCCGCCGCCTCGATCATGGCGTCGATCAGGTCGACCATGCGGTACTCGCCGTGCCACTTCACCTTGCCCGCCTCCATCGGCCCGCCGGAGACGAACACCG
>JAEHDO010000063.1 GCA_016880375.1 Betaproteobacteria bacterium
ATCGGCTGCATCGCGCATCTGCAGGCGGGCACGCCGACGCCGGTGTCGCACTGGATCGAGCTGCTGGATCAAGGACTGGGAAACTGAGATGGAGCTGAATGTCGCCGCGAAGGGTTACGACGAACTCGTCAACACCTTCCGCTGGAACGTACCGGCGCGCTACAACATGGCGCGCGAGTGCTGCGGGCGCTGGGCGGAGGACCGCTCGCGCTTCGCCCTCTACTACGAGGACGAGGCCGGCCACACGGAAGCGTGGACCTTCTGGGACATCCAGACGGCGGCCAACCGCCTCTCCAACGTGCTGCACGCGCTCGGCGTCATGCGCCGCGACCGCGTCGCCATCATGCTGCCGCAGCGGCCGGAGACCGGCATCGCGCACATCGCCTGCTACCAGATGGACGCCATCGCGCTGCCGCTGTCGCACCTCTTCGGCCCGGACGCGCTGGAGTACCGCCTGGCCGACTCCGGGGCCAGCGTCGCCATCGTCGACGAGTCCACCCTGCCGAAGCTGTGGGCGGTGAAGGACAAGCTGCCGCACCTGCGGCACGTCATCGGCGCCGGCGGCGCACGCGAGGCCGGCGTGCACGACTGGGATGCGCTGCTCGCCCGCGCCTCGCGCCGCTTCACCTGTGTCGATACCGCGGCGGACGACCCGGCGCTGATCATCTACACCAGCGGCACGACGGGCAACCCGAAGGGCGCGCTGATGGCGCAGCGCACGCTCCTCGGCAACCTGCCGGGCTATGCCTGCTCGCACGACTTCTTCCCGCAGCCGGGCGACCTGTTCTGGTCGCCGGCCGACTGGGCGTGGACCGGCGGGCTGTTCGACGTGCTGCTGCCGACCTGGGCCTTCGGCCAGCCGCTGCTCGGCTATCGCGGCCGCTTCGATGCGGAGAAGGCCTTCTGGTTGATGGAGAAATACGGCGTGCGCAACGCCTTCCTCTTTCCCACCGCTCTGAAGATGATGATGAAGGCAGTGCCCGAGCCCAGGGCGCGCTACGACCTGAACCTGCGCAGCATCATGAGCGCCGGCGAATCGGTCGGCGAGACCGTCTTCGGCTGGGCGCGCGAGAAGCTCGGCGTCACCATCAACGAAATGTTCGGCCAGACGGAGGTGAACTACATCGTCGGCAACTGCGCCGCCGCCTTTCCGCCGAAGCCGGGCGCGATGGGGCGGCCCTATCCGGGGCACCGCGTGGCGGTGGTGGATGATGCCGGCAACGCATTGCCGCCGGGAGAGGTGGGCGAAGTCTGCGTGCAGCGCGCCTGCAACGGCGAGCGCGATCCGGTGTTCCTGCTCGAATACTGGAAGAACCCAAGGGCGACGGCGGAGAAATTCATCGGTGGCGACGCACAGGCTGGGGATGCGGCCTGGAGCCGCACGGGCGACCTGGCGAAAGTCGATGAGGAGGGTTATTTCTGGTATCAGGGCCGCGCCGACGACATGTTCAAGAGCGCCGGCTACCGCATCGGCCCGGCCGAGATCGAGAACTGCCTGGTCAAGCATCCCGCCGTGGCCAACGCCGCGGTGATCGGTGCGCCCGACGAGACGCGCGGCACCCTCGTCAAGGCCTTCATCGTGCTGCAGCCGGGCACGCCGCCCTCCGCAGAACTGGAAGCCGAGTTGCAGGCCCATGTGCGCCAGTACCTGGCGCCCTACGAATACCCGAAGGCCATCGAGTTCATCGATGCCCTGCCGATGACCACCACCGGCAAGGTGCAGCGGCGGCTGCTGCGGCTGCGGGAAGAAGAGAAACTCAAGGGCTAGGCGTTTTTCACCAGCATCGTCCCCGTCGCCTCGGCCACCGCTTCGCCTTCCTGGTTGCTGCAGGTGGCTTTCATGGCGACGATGCCGCCGTCGTGCTTCGGCTTCGGCGTCAGGCCGGTGATTTCCCAGACGGTGGTGAGCGTGTCGCCGGCGCGCACCGGCTTGAGGAACCTGCAGGCATGCTCCAGGTAGGCGATGGCCGTGCCATGGAAGACCATGCCGTAGGAAGCGGCGATGAGGGAACTGGTGAGATAGCCGTGGGCGATGCGGCCGCCATGGCGCGACTGCTTCGCGAACGGCTCGTCGACATGCAGCCGGTTGAAATCGCCGAACAGGCCGGCGCCCATGACGATGTGCGTTTCCGTCATGGTCATGGCGCTTTCGAAACGGTCGCCGACCTTGACCTGATTGAACCCCCTGCGCGGATGGAGCATGAGCGGCACCTGCGGAATGCGTGAGCGCAAGCCTAGCACGGCGCTTCCGTCCGGGAGCGCCGATTGCATGTTAAAGTCGGCCGGAACGATTATTGAAGACACGAACCAATGGCTCTGAGCGTAGAAACCTGCGCCGCCCAGCATATCGGCGACCGCAAGGAACAGCAGGATCGCGTGGGCCTGCTGCCGAACCCGAAGCGTCCGGGTTTTTTCATGGCCTTGCTGGCCGATGGCATGGGCGGCCACAGCGGCGGCGCGATGGCGGCCGAGCAGGTCATCCTCAAGGGACAGCAGAATTTCGAGGCTTTCGGGCCGGCCGACGAGACGCCGAAGGAATTGCTGCGCTCGATCATCGACGAAGCCCATACCGTCATCAAGCTGACGCGCTTCACCAGCGAGCAGGATCCGCACACCACGGCCTGCGTTCTGCTGTTCCAGCCGGGGCGGATCGACTGGGCACACTGCGGGGATTCGCGCATCTACCATTTTCGCGGCGACCAGCTTGTCAGCCGCAGCTCGGATCATTCCTACGTGAATGAAATGCTGCGCAAGGGCTACCTCACCCCGGAGCAGGCCGAGAACCACCCGCAGAAGAACGTCCTGCTCGGCTGCCTCGGTTCCGAGCGGGAGCCCACCATCGATTACGGCGAGGCGGCACCGCCGGTCGCCGGCGATATCTTCCTGCTGTGCTCCGACGGCCTGTGGGCCTACTTCTCGGACGACGAGCTGGGGGGGGTGCTGACGGCCCATCCTCCGCGCGCGGCGGCAGAAATCCTCATCCAGCGCGCCCGGGACCGGGCGAACGGCCATGGCGACAATTGCTCACTGGTGATCATCAAGCTGGTGGAGAAGAAGGAAGAGAAGAAGTCGCCACCGCCCGGCGCCGCCACGCGTCCGGCCCCCGGTCCTGGCCATTCGTGAAACGCAGGGTGCGGCTGGCGTTCAACCCAGCCAGCGCCGCCGCCAGAAGGCGGTCACCATGACTGCGGCGATGGCTCCCATCATGCCGAGGGCAATGAGAAATCCCTCGCTGTCCGCGAGGAGGGGCATGTGCCGGAAGTTCATGCCGAAAATGCCGGCGATCAGCGCCGCCGGCATGAAGAGGGTGGTGATCACGGTGAGGATGCGCACCTCCTGGTTCACCCGGTTCGAAATGCTCGACAGGTAGATGTCGAGCATGCCGGCGATGAGGTCGCGGATGCCCTCCAGCGACTCGATGACATGCACGGTGTGGTCGTAGATGTCGCGCAGGTAGGGCTGGGTTTCCGGCTTGAAGAAGCGCTGGTCGGCGCGCGTCAGGCTGTTGATGACCTCGCGCAGCGGCCAGACGGCGCGGCGCATGACCATCGCCTCGCGCTTGATCTCGTGAATCTCCTTGAGCAGGGCGGGCGTGGCCTGCAGCAGCAGCTTGTCCTCCAGCGCCTCGGTGCGCTCGGTCAGCTGCTCCAGCACGGCGAAGTAGCGGTCGACCAGGGTATCGAGCAGGGAGTAGGCGAGGTAATCCGCGCCGAGCTTGCGGATCTGTCCCTTGTCGCCGCGCAGCCGCTCGCGCAGCGGGTCGAAGGTGCCGGTCGGCCGCTCCTGGAAGGTCAGCACGAAGTCCGCGCCCAGCACGATGCTCACCTGGTCCGAGCCGACGCTGCCCGTTGCCGTGTCGTACTCGAAGAAGCGGGCGACGATGAAGAGGTAGTCGGCGTACTCGTCCACCTTGGGCCGCTGGTCGGTGTTGAGGATGTCCTCCAGCACCAGGGGATGCAGGTTGAAGCGGCGGCCGATTTCCGCCATCACCTCCGGCTCGTGCAGGCCGTGCACGTTGAGCCAGAGCGTGCCCGGCCCGCGCACATGCCCGCGCGAAGCGTCGATCGAGTCGAAGCGGGTTTCCCTCAGGCCAGCGGCGTCGTATTCGAACAGGGCGATGTCGGGTTGCGCGGTGCGCCGCTCGCCGACGTGCACCAGGGCGCCGGGGGCGAGGCCGACTTTCTGCGAGCGCAGCTTGCGGGTTTTCTTCATGTTTCGGCCCTCCCGGCAGTGAAATAAGGCTTGCTGCAAGCTACCCACGGCGAATCGATTTAAGTATTATTGCCGTTTATCGTCAAGAACCCGATTCTGATGGCGTTTGGCGATTTCCGGCAAGAATAAAGCAAGGGGGGTGTCATGTCTTTGGTCATAGGCGTACCGAAGGAAACGGCAGCGGGCGAAAAGCGCGTCGCCACCGTGCCCGAGGTCGTTGAAAAACTCATCAAGCTGGGCTTTTCGGTCGCCGTGCAAGCCGGCGCCGGCGACGCGGCGAATTTCAGCGACGACAGCTACCGCGCCGCCGGCGCCGAGGTCGTCGACGGCGCCGCCGCGCTGTGGGCGAAGGCCGACATCGTCTTCAAGGTGCGCGGCCCTTCCGCCGAGGAAGTCGGCCTGATGCGCGAGGGCACGACGCTGGTCTCCTTCGTCTGGCCGGCGCAGAACCCGGAACTGATGCAGCAGCTCGCCGCGAAGAAGGCGACCGTGCTGGCCATCGACTCGCTGCCGCGCACGCTCTCCCGCGCCCAGAAGATGGACGCCCTGACCTCCCAGGCCGGCGTCGCCGGCTACCGTGCCGTGATCGAGGCCGCCAACGCCTTCGGCCGCTTCTTCAACGGCCAGATCACGGCGGCGGGCAAGGTGCCGCCGGCCAAGGTCTTCATCGCCGGCGCCGGCGTCGCCGGCCTGGCGGCGATCGGCACCGCCGCCGGCCTCGGCGCCATCGTGCGCGCCAACGACACCCGCGCCGAAGTGGCCGACCAGGTGGTGTCGCTGGGCGGCGAATTCGTCAAGGTCGACTACGAGGAGGAAGGCTCCGGCGGCGGCGGCTACGCCAAGGTGATGAGCGAGGGCTTCCAGCAGGCCCAGCGCGAGATGTACGCCAA
>JAEHDO010000399.1 GCA_016880375.1 Betaproteobacteria bacterium
AGCGTGCAGGCCAACCTGCAGCGCACCAACTCGCTCAACTCCGGCCACCGCGCCTGCCAGGGCTGCGGCGAGGCGCTCGGCGCGCGCTACGCCATCGACGCGGCGATGCGCGCGGCGGACAACCAGGTGATCGCCTGCAACGCCACCGGCTGCCTCGAGGTATTCTCGACGCCCTACCCGGAAACCTCGTGGCAGATCCCGTGGATCCACTCGCTCTTCGGCAATGCCGCGGCGGTGGCCACCGGCGTGGCGGCGGCGCTGAAGGTGAAGGGTCGCAAGGAGGTCCGCGTCATCGCCCAGGGCGGCGACGGCGGCACCACCGACATCGGCTTCGGCTGCCTCTCCGGCATGTTCGAGCGCAACGACGACGTGCTCTACATCTGCTACGACAACGAGGCCTACATGAACACCGGCGTGCAGCGCTCCTCGGCCACGCCGCCGGCGGCACGCACCGCGACCACGATGGCGCTCGGCGCGGAGCCCGGCAATGCCTTCGGCCAGGGCAAGAACGTGCCGCTGATCGCCATGGCGCACGGCATCCCCTACGTCGCCACCGCCTCGGTGGCCTACCTGCGCGACCTCGAGGAGAAAGTCAGCCGCGCCATGACGGTGAAGGGGGCGCGCTACATCCACATCCTGGTGCCCTGCCCGCTCGGCTGGGGGGCGGCGCCGCACGACACCATCAAGCTGGCGCGTCTCGCCGTGGAGACCGGCCTCTTCCCGCTGTTCGAGGCCGAGCACGGCGAGGTGGTGCGCACGACGCCGATCCGCCACCGCGTGCCGGTGGAGGAATACCTCGGGCCGCAGAAGCGCTTCGCCCACCTCTTCGGCAAGACGCCGGCGGTCGACACCATCGCCCGCATCCAGGCGATGGCCGAGCGCAACATCCGCAAGTACCGCCTCGTGGACGAGCGCCGCCATGGATAAGCCCTTCGCCATCACCCTCGATCCCGGCTCCTCGCTGGCCAACCGCACCGGCTCCTGGCGCACCAACCGGCCGGTGTATGTCGACCGCCTGCCGCCCTGCAACCACGCCTGTCCGGCCGGCGAGAACATCCAGGCCTGGCTGTTCCATGCCGAGTCCGGCGAATACGAGGCGGCCTGGCGCGAACTGGTGAAGAACAACCCGATGCCGGCGATCATGGGGCGCGTCTGCTACCACCCGTGCGAGAACGCCTGCAACCGCGGCAGCCTCGACGAGTCGGTGAGCATCCACGCCGTCGAGCGCTTCCTCGGCGACGAGGCGGTGAAGCGCGGCTGGACGGTCGCCCCCGGCCCTGACAGCGGCAAGCGCGTGCTGGTGGTCGGTTCCGGACCCGCCGGCCTCTCCGCCGCCTGGCACCTGCGCCTCGCCGGCCATGAGGTGACGGTCCACGAAGCCGGCGCGCAGAGCGGCGGCATGATGCGCTTCGGCATCCCCAAGTACCGCCTGCCGCGCGAGGTGCTCGACGCCGAGGTGCGGCGCATCGTCGACATGGGCGTCGCGCTGAAGCTCGACAGCCGCGTCGACGACCTGCCGGCGACGATGAAGGCCGGCCAGTTCGACGCCTGCTTCCTGGCCGTCGGCGCGCACATCGCCAAGCGCGCCTACATTCCGGCCGGCGACGCCGGCAAGATCCTCGACGCCGTCTCGGTGCTGCGCGGCATGGAACAGGACAATACTGAAGAGATGCGGCCCCTGCTCGGCCGCCGCGTCGTGGTGTACGGCGGCGGCAACACCGCCATCGACGTCGCCCGCACCGCCAAGCGGCTCGGCGCGGAGGAATCCATCATCGTTTACCGCCGCACGCGCGAAAAGATGCCGGCGCACGATTTCGAAGTCGAGGAGGCCCTGCAGGAAGGCGTGCAGATGAAATGGCTCACCACCGTCAAGGAAGCCGGCGAGGCAACCCTGATGGTGGAGAAGATGGCGCTTGACGAGAACGGCTTCCCGCAACCCACGGGCGAGTTCGAGACCATCGAGGCCGACTCGCTGGTGCTGGCGCTGGGACAGGACGTCGACCTGGGCCTGCTCGCCGC
>JAEHDO010000400.1 GCA_016880375.1 Betaproteobacteria bacterium
ACGGATTGAGCGAATGCACCGCCGCCTTGAGCGACTCGAGATCCTGGTAGATCAGGCCATCGGCACCGATTTCCAGGCGGATTTCCTCATCGTTGCGGTCGCTGGCGATGAGTTCATGCCGGCTCGGCATGTCGATGCCATAGACGTTGGCGAAGCGCACAGGCGGCGCCGCCGAGGCGAAATACACCTTGCGTGCGCCGGCGTCGCGGGCCATCTGCACGATTTCCCTGCTGGTGGTGCCGCGCACGATCGAATCGTCCACCAGCAGCACGTTCTTGCCGCGGAACTCCTGGGCGATGGTATTGAGCTTCTGGCGTACCGATTTCCGCCGCTGCGCCTGGCCAGGCATGATGAAGGTACGGCCGATGTAACGGTTCTTGACGAAGCCCTCGCGGTAAGGAAGGTTCAGGCGGGTGGCCAATTCCATGGCTGACGGGCGGCTGGAATCCGGAATCGGAATGACGGAATCGATTTCAATGTGCGGCAGCGTGTGGCGGATCTTATCGGCCAGATGCTCGCCCATCTTGACGCGGCTTTCGTAGACGGAAATCCCGTCTATCAGCGAGTCCGGCCTGGCCAGATAGACGAACTCGAAGATGCAGGGTGCGCGCAGGGTGTGCTCGGCGCACTGTTTACTATGGAAGTTGCCCTGGATGTCGATGAGCACCGCCTCGCCAGGCGCCACGTCGCGCATTATCTGGAAGCCCAGCGTGTCGAGCGCAACGCTTTCCGAGGCCACTAGATACTCATTGCCTGCCGGTGTGACGTTGCGGCCGACGATCAAAGGACGAATGCCGTAGGGGTCGCGGAAGGCGAGCAGACCGTAGCCGGCGATCATGGCCACCACGGCATAGGCGCCGCGCACGCGGCGATGCACGCCGGCCACCGCCTTGAAGATGGTCTCGGCATCGAGCTGGTACTTGGTCGCCGCAGCCTGCAGTTCGTGTGCCAGCACGTTGAGCAGCACTTCTGAGTCTGAGTTGGTATTGATGTGGCGCAGGTCCTGCAGGAACATCTCGCGCTTGAGTTCCTCGGCATTGGTCAGATTGCCGTTGTGCGCCAGCATCAGGCCGAATGGGGAATTCACGTAGAAGGGCTGCGACTCGGCGGAGTTGTGGGCCGAACCGGCTGTCGGGTAGCGGCAATGGGCGATACCCCAGTTGCCCTCCAGGCTGCGCATGTTGCGCGTGCGGAAAACGTCACGCACCAGGCCGGGGCCCTTGTGCATGTGGAAGACGCCGGCCTCGGCCGTAGCGATGCCGGCCGCGTCCTGGCCGCGGTGTTGCAGCACCTGCAGTCCGTCATAGAGAAGCTGGTTTACCGGCGTCGTCGCGACGACGCCCAGGATTCCGCACATGTCTCACCTATAGCGAATGCGCTTCGCCACCTCCGTCGGCAACCACGGTTTCGATGCCAGCGCCGCCGTTTCCAGCGGTGGCGCCAGCTTCGCCTCACGCCACCAAGCCTCTTGTGGCTGTGTCGTCATGCCTCCGATCAGTACCAACAGCATCACGATCAGCCCCCCCCGGGCGATACCAAACGCTGCGCCCAGAAACCGGTCCAGCGGTCCCAGACCGATAGCCCGCAGCAGCTTCGACAGCAGCAAGCGTGCTATGGCCGTCACAGCCAGCACCATCACCGCGATGACGCCGAAGGCTGCGGCGAAGCGGAGCGCCGGTTCCCTGATCCATTCGCCGAATAACGGGGCGATTTCCGGCGCCAGCATCTTTCCTGCCAGGAGGGCGACGATCCAGGCCCCCAGGGCCAGCACCTCGCTTGCCAGGCCCCGCCACAAGCCCAGCAGCAGGGACAGGCCCAAAACCGCCAGCACGGCATAATCGAAAGCCGTCATGCGCCCTTCTCGGCGACGACGCCGTCAACGCCAAGGCGCTTGATGCGCTCACGTGCTGCCTCGGCGGCTTCCTTGCTGGGAAAGGGGCCTGCCCGCACGCGGGTCTTGCTACTGCCGTCAGGGGAAGACAGCACTTCCGTATAGAAATTGTAGCCCTGCTGCTTGAGCTTTGCCGTCAGGTTGCGCACGTTGGCCTGATCGCGGTAGGCGCCAAGCTGGACCACCCATTGCCCGCCACTGCCGGCCACCGCCGGCTTGGCTTTGGTTTCTTCAGGCTTTTTTGCCGGCAGATTGTCATCAACCGGTGCCTGGCTACGCGGCGCGGACGGCTTGGTTGCCGTAGCGCCAGGACTGACTTCTGCCTTGGCTGAGGCCGCTTTCTGTTCCGGCTTGGGTTCCGGGATCGGCTCGGACTTGGCCGGGGCAACTGACTGCTTGACTGCTTCCGAAGTCTTGGCTTCCGGAACGGTAGCCGGCGGCAACGGCGTCGGAGTAGCGCCAGGCTTGACCGGCAGAATGCGGGAGGTAAAGGCGCCGGCATCCGGGGCGGGTATGCGGATCTGGATGTCCTGCGCCGGCTGCTGTTTGGGGGCCTGGTCCATGACCATCGGCAGCACGATCGCTGCCAGTACCGCCAGCGCGGCAGCGCCGACCAGACGGCGGCGCGCGCGCTTCTTCAGCTCAAGTTGTGCGTCGTTTTCGCTCATCGTCTATCGCCTGCAGCACACCTGACACGGTGAGGAAGGAACCGAAGGCGACAATTCTATCATCTTCCCCAGCCCGCCCCTTCGCCGCGCGATAAGCTTCGGCGGGGGAATCGAAGCGCCCTTCGACGCGGATGCCCAGTCTAGCGAGCAGCTCCGCCAACCCGGTCGCGCCCATGCCGCGCGGCCCCGGCAGTCCGGTCACCAGCCAGCGGTCGATTCGCCCCCTGACGCGCTCTGCGACCCCCGCAATATCCTTGTCGTTCAACATGCCGAACACCGCCCAGGTCTCGGGGTGAAAGGCCATGCCGCCGAGATTCTCGGCCAGCACGCCAGCCGCCTGCGGGTTGTGGCCGACGTCCAGCACCACCGTCGGGCGGCCGGGCAGCACCTGAAAGCGCCCCGGCAATTCCACTTCGATCAAGCCGCGCCGGATGTCCTGCATGGATACCGGCAGCCGCTCCGCCAGTGTCTCCAGCCCGGCAATCGCCGAGCTGGCATTCGCCAGCTGAATTGCCCCGCGCAGCGCAGGATAGGCCAGCCCGCCGCGCCTGCCGCGGCGCCCCCAATAAGTCCATTGCCCCTGCTCGGCCATAAAGCCAAAGTCCTTGCCTATTATCTGCAGGTCGGCGCCGATGCTCACGGCTTGATCCAGCAGGCTTTGCGGCGGCTGCGCATCGCCGACGATGGCCGGCCGGCCAGGACGGAAAATCCCCGCCTTCTCGAAACCGATCGCCTCGCGCGTCTCGCCGAGGTAGTCCATGTGGTCGAGGTCGATCGAGGTGACGACTGCGCAATCGGCATCGAAGACATTGACCGCGTCCAGCCGGCCGCCCAGCCCGACTTCGAGGATCACGGCGTCGACTGCAGCATTGGTGAAGGCTTCCCATGCCGCCAGGGTGCCGAACTCGAAATAAGTCAGGGACGTGTCGCCACGCGCCGCCTCCACCTTCGCAAAGGATTCGCATAGCACCTCATCGGAGGCCGGCCGGCCATCGATGCGCACCCGTTCGTTATAATCGATGAGATGGGGCGAGGTATACAGGCCGACGCGATAGCCAGCGCTGAGCAGGATACGCTCCAGCATGGCGCAGGTAGAACCCTTGCCGTTCGTGCCGCCGACAGAAACAACCGGCGCGTTCGAGCGCGCATCGAGCGCGCGCTTCACGGCCAGCACGCGATCGAGTCCGAGCGCGATGGGCTGGGCATGCAGCCGCTCGATGTGCGCCAGCCAATCCTGCAGACAATGGCGAGTGGTGGGTGCCAGGATCAGACCGCGGGAATTTTCTGCAGCAGGGTCAGCAGGGATGCCAGCTTGTCGCGCATTTCGCGCCGGTCGACGATCATGTCGATGGCGCCCTTTTCCAGTAGGAACTCGGCGCGCTGGAAGCCTTCCGGCAACTTCTCGCGCACCGTCTGCTCTATGACGCGCGGTCCGGCGAAGCCGATCAGCGCCCCCGGTTCGGCCATGACCACGTCGCCGACGAAAGCGAAGCTGGCCGAGACGCCGCCCATGGTTGGATCGGTGAGGATGGAAATGAAGGGCAGCCGGTTGGCCGAGAGCTGCGTGACGGCCGCCGTGGTCTTGGCCATCTGCATGAGGGAGAACAGCCCCTCCTGCATGCGCGCACCGCCGGTGGCGGTAATGCAGACAAATGGCATCTGCTGCTCGACCGCCACGCGCACGCCCCGCACGAAACGCTCGCCGACCACCGATCCCATCGAACCACCCATGAAATCGAATTCGAAGGCGGCAATCACCACCGGCAGGGTCTTCACCGCGCCCTGCATCACTACCAGCGCGTCGCCCTCTTCCGTCTCGTCCGCGGCGGCGTTGAGCCGTTCCGGGTAACGCTTGCTGTCCTTGAATTTGAGCGGATCGACCGGCAGCACCTCGGCGCCGATCTCGAAGCGTCCTTCCGGATCCAGCAGCATGTCCAGCCTGGCGCGGGCACGCAGGCGATGGTGATGACCGCACTTGGGACAGACGTTGATGTTCTTTTCGAGGTCAGAGCTGTAGAGGGTGGCCTCGCAGCTTGGGCACTTGCACCAGAGGCCTTCGGGTATCGACTTCTTGGCACCTTCGGCGCGTTTGATCTTCGGCGGAAGCAGCTTCTGCAACCAGCTCATGACGCCTCCTTGGAAACGGCCAGCTCGTCCAGCGCACTGCGGATGCTGCGCAGAAAGTTCGTGACATTGGCAGCCGCCTGCTCGCGCGAGCTCTTTTCGATCTCCTCGATGATGCGGCTGCCGATCACCACCGCATCGGCCACGGCGGCGATGCGCCGCGCACTTTCCGCATCGCGGATGCCGAAGCCGACGCCGACCGGCATGCCGACCTTCCGGCGAATGGCCGGAATGCGCCGCGCAACCTCGTCCAGGTCGAGATGGCCGGCACCGGTGACGCCCTTCAGCGAAACATAATAAATGTAGCCGCTGCCCACTTCGGCCACCTGGCCGAAGCGTTCGTCCGTCGAGGTGGGCGCCAGCAGAAAGATCGGATCGATGCCGACCGCCTTGAGCTTCGCCGCGAAGTCGACGCATTCCTCGGGCGGGTAGTCGACCACCAGCACGCCGTCAACACCGGCCTGCTTGGCCTCGGCGGCGAAGGCGCCGACCCCCATCGCCTCGATCGGGTTCGCATAGCCCATCAGGACCACCGGCGTCGATGCATCGCCGGCGCGGAATTCGCGCACGATGGCCAGCACCTGGCGCAGCGACACGCCATGCTTGAGCGCCCGTTCGGAGGCACGCTGGATGGTCGGTCCGTCCGCCATCGGATCGGAGAAGGGCACGCCCAACTCGATGATGTCTGCGCCGCCGGCCACCAGCGCACGCATCAGCGGCAGGGTCAAGGCAGGGTCTGGATCGCCGGCGGTGATGAAGGGGATCAGGGCCTTGCGTCCCTGCCCGGCGAACTTCTCGAAGAGAGTCTTGATGCGCGACATCAGAACTGGATTCCCGATTTCTCCGCCACGGTGTGCATGTCCTTGTCGCCGCGGCCGGAGAGGTTAACCAGCAGGAGCTTGTCCTTCGGCAGCGTCGGCGCCAGCTTGGCGGCATGGGCCAGCGCATGCGCGGACTCCAGCGCCGGGATGATGCCCTCGTAGCGGCACAGCGCATGGAAGGCGGCCAGGGCTTCGTCGTCGGTCACCGCGACGTATTCGGCGCGATGGATGTCCTTCAGCCAGGCGTGCTCGGGGCCGACGCCTGGATAGTCGAGGCCGGCGGAAACCGAGTGCGTCTCGACGATCTGACCGTTCTCGTCCTGCAGCAGGTAGGTGCGGTTGCCGTGCAGCACGCCGGGCCGGCCGGCGATGAGCGAGGCGGCATGGTGGCCGCTGTCCAGGCCGTATCCGGCCGCCTCGACGCCGACCAGCTTCACCGTCTCGTCCGGAATGTAGTCGTAGAAGATGCCCATGGCGTTGGAACCGCCGCCGACGCAGGCGATGACGTAGTCCGGCTGGCGTCCCGCCAGTTCCGGCATCTGCACGCGGCATTCCTCGCCGATGACGGACTGGAAGTCGCGCACCATCATCGGATAGGGATGCGGACCGGCCACCGTGCCGATGATATAGAAAGTGTTGCCGACGTTGGTCACCCAGTCGCGCATGGCTTCGTTGAGGGCGTCCTTCAGCGTCTTCGAGCCGGATTCCACCGGCACCACGCTGGCGCCGAGCAGCTTCATGCGGTAGACATTGGCGGCCTGGCGCTTGACGTCCTCCGAACCCATGTAGACCACGCATTCCATGCCGTAGCGCGCAGCGACGGTGGCGGTGGCCACGCCGTGTTGTCCCGCGCCCGTCTCGGCAATGACGCGCGGCTTGCCCATGCGGCGCGCCAGCATGGCCTGGCCAATGCAGTTGTTGACCTTGTGCGCGCCGGTGTGATTCAGGTCCTCGCGCTTGAGATAAATCTGTGCCCCGCCGAGCAGTTCCGACCAGCGCCTGGCGTGGTAGATCGGGCTGGGGCGGCCGACGTAGTGCTTCAGCTCGTATTCGAACTCGGCCTTGAAGGCGGGGTCCGCCTTGGCCGCGGCATAGGCGCGCTTGAGATCGTCGAGCGCCTCGATCAGTGTCTCGGCGACAAAGGTACCCCCGTACGGGCCGAAATGGCCGCGCTCGTCGGGCAGGTTATAGGGTGCTTCCGGCTTCCCCATCTCTTACTCCAGATATGAACGCAGCCATCTTGCCCACGTCCTTGATTCCCTTGGCAGCCTCCACCCCGCTGCTGACGTCCACCGCCCAGGGTTGAACGGTGCGCACTGCCTCGGCCACATTGCCGGCATCCAGGCCGCCTGACAGGATGACCGGCAGGGGCAGGTGCGGCGGAATCAACGACCAGTCGAAGGATTTGCCGGCGCCGCCGTAGCCCTCGACGTAGGCGTCGAGCAGCAGTCCTTGCGCAGTTGGGTAGGAACTTGCGTATTTTACCAAATCGAGGCCCGCCCTCACCCGCGCCGCTTTTATGTAAGGCGCATGAAAGGATCGGCAGAAGGATTCCTCCTCCTCGCCGTGGAACTGCAGCAGCTGGATCGGCACCGCCTCCATGACGCGGCGCACCGTCAGCTTTGACTCGTTAACGAACAAACCGGCCAGAGTGACGAACGGCGGCAGGATGCGCGCGATTTCCCAAGCCTGTTCGACCGTGACACAACGCGGGCTGGGCGCGTAGAAAACCAGGCCAAGGGCGTCGGCGCCGAGTTCGACGGCGGCGCGCGCATCCTCGGGTCGGGTGATGCCGCAGATCTTGATGCGGGTTCTGTTCAAACCACCTTCCCCCCGCCCCCTTCCCGAGGAAGGGGGTGATGTTGGTTCGCTGCGCTCCATGCTGTTGATTTGCTCTGCCTTGGGGCGGCCCTGCGTCATCGCCCTAGAAGGCAAGCGGATCGAAAGGCGCGATGATACGGCCATTCATGGGCAACTGCCAGCGCGCTTCATACTCGACGCCGGACAGATACAGGCCGTGCGGCGAAAAGGTCGGCGCCGCACGGCTGCGATCCCGGCTCGCAACCAGGTTGCCAATCCATTCCGGCGGATGCGCGCCCTTGCCAACATAGACGAGGGCGCCGACCATGTTGCGCACCATGTGGTGCAGGAAGGCGCTGGCGCGAAAGTCAAAGACAATGCAGTCGCCTTGACGCGTCACGTCGGCGCGATGCAGTAACTTCACCGGCGATTTGGCCTGGCACTCGGCGGCGCGGAAGGCTGAAAAGTCCTGCTCACCCGCCAGCAGGGCGGCGCCGGCGCGCATGGCCTCGATGTCGAGCGGGAGGTGGAACCAGCCGACCCGGCCATGCAACAGCGCCGGACGCACTGCCTGATTGTAAAGTATGTAGCGATAACTGCGCG
>JAEHDO010000011.1 GCA_016880375.1 Betaproteobacteria bacterium
AACCCTCCCGCCACGTCGAGCCCGCCTTCGGTGGTGAGTTCCTGCCGCCGTTCCGGGACGAAGCAGACGTCATGGGGGCGGATGCGCAAGGCGAAGGCCACCATCTCGTCGGTGACGGCGGCTTCCAGATTCATGCGGGTCTTCAGCTTGCCGCGCAGGATCTCTACGTCGCGATCCTGGATATGTCGACGATCTTCCCTCAGGTGCAGGGTGATGAGGTCCGCCCCGCTCTCCTCCGCCAGCAATGCCGCACGAACGGGATCGGGGTAGTGTGTGCCGCGCGCCTGGCGCAGTGTCGCCACGTGGTCGATATTGACGCCGAGTTCTATCATCCCAGAGGGATTTGCTTTGGTCACAATTCCTGCAACTCCATGAAGACGCGGCGCGAGCTCAAACGCTGGCCGCCGAGGTAATGCTGGATCAGGGTGCGCATCAACTGCTTGCACTGTGCGAGCGTTTCGGCATCGCTGAAATCATCCTGCGCAATGGCCAGCAGGGCCCGCCCGGAAAAGGATTCGGCTTCGCACGCATCCCCGCCCAGAAGAACCGGACCCCGCTCCACGACGTAAGCGTAGCGCTTTTGCGGCTCAACCGGCCAGCCGTTTTCCGCCTCACGATCCAAGGTCAGACCGTAACCCAATTCCTTCAGCAGCGTCTTTTCGAACCGCCTCAGGGAAGCCTGGCTCGGCTCGCCGATCGCCAGGGCGTGTACGGCGCAGGCATAGGCCTGAAACAGCGCCGGATGCGCATCTTCGCGCGGCAGCAGCTTGAGGAGCAGTTCGTTCATGTAATAACCGAGCAACAGCGCCTGCGCCTGCAGCAGCGGCTGGCCGCCGACCCATTCGACCTTGGCCAGAGTGCGCATCTCGCCCTGCCCGAACCAGCCCAGTTCAATCGGCTGGAAAGCCATCAGCAGTCCGCGCATCACCGAGCGCGGCCGGCGGGCACCCCGTGCCACCAGGGCAATCCTGCCGTGGTCCCGGCTGAAGGCCTCGACGATCAGGCTGGTCTCGCGGAAAGGGTAGGAATGCAGGACATACGCTGCCTGCCCATCCACCCTAGCCTTCCCCGCCCCGCTCATTCGTATCCGAGGCTCTTCAACGCCCGCTCGTCATCCGCCCAGCCGCCTTTGACCTTGACCCAAACCTCGAGGAATACCTTGCCGTCGAATAGTTTCTCAAGGTCGCGCCGCGCGTCGCTGGCAATGGCTTTCAGCTGCTCGCCGCCCTTGCCGATGACGATCGCCTTGTGCGCCGGCCTGTCCACGATGATCGCCGCATGGATCCGTCGCAGCGTGCCTTCCAATTCAAAGCGCTCGATCTCGACCGTCATGCCGTAGGGCAGTTCCTCGCCGAGGCGCCGGAACAGTTTCTCACGCAGGAATTCGGCTGCAAGAAAACGTTCGCTGCGATCGGTCAGGTCGTCTTCGCCGAAGAGCGGAGCCGATTCGGGCAGGTAGCGGCCGGCCGCATCGAGCAAAGCCTCCCCGCCTGTGCCGTTTGCCGCGCACACCGGGACAATTTCGGCAAAGGGGAAAGTCTTGGCCATGTCCGCCATGAAAGGCAGCAAGCGCTTCTTGTCTGCCAGGCGGTCGATCTTGTTGATCACCAGCAGCACTTTTTTGCCTTCCGGGATCATCGCCAGGATGCGTTTGTCGTCGTCCGTATAGCGTCCCGCCTCGATCACCAGCAGGACGACGTCGACATCGTGCAGGGCCTGCGACACGCCCCGGTTCATCAGGCGGTTCAGCGCATTCTTGTGCTTGATCTGGAAGCCGGGCGTATCAACGAAAATGAACTGTTGCCCGGGCCGTGTCAGCACGCCGGTAATGCGATGGCGCGTCGTCTGCGCCTTGCGCGAAACGATGCTGATCTTCTGGCCGATCAGGCGGTTGAGCAGGGTCGACTTGCCCACGTTCGGCCGGCCGACGATGGCAAGGTGGCCGCAGCGGTATCCTTCCGGCGCGTTCATTTCTCGCCGGTTTGCTCGAGGGCGCGTCTGGCGGCTTCCTGTTCCGCAGCTCGCCGGCTCGAACCCCGGCCGACAGTGGAGATGCCGAGCTCCGGGATCAGGCATTCGACCTCGAATTCCTGGGCGTGGGCCTCACCGTGGGTGGCGCGCAACTGATATTGCGGCAAGGCCAGCCGGCGGCCCTGCAGGAACTCCTGTAATGCTGTCTTGGCATCCTTGCCGGAATGCCTGGGATCCAGGTTGGCCAGGAAGGGCCCGAAGAGCCGGAGTATCGTCTTGCGGGCCTGCTCGAAGCCGCCATCGACGAAGACTGCGCCGAACATGGCCTCCAGCGCGTCGGCGAGAATCGAGGGACGGCGAAATCCGCCGCTCTTCAGTTCCCCCTCCCCGAGGCGCAACTGCTCGCCGAGTCCAAACTGCTGTGCAATTTCCGCCAGGGTCTCCTGCCGCACCAGATTGGCACGCAGCCGGGACAGGTCGCCTTCGCGCACTTCCGAAAAGCGCTCATACAAGGCTTGGGCGATGACGCAGTTGAGCACGCTGTCGCCGAGGAATTCCAGGCGCTCATTGTGCGAGGCGCTGAAGCTGCGATGCGTCAGCGCCTGATCCAGAATGCTCCGGCTGCCGAAAACGTAGCCAATGGCACGCTCAATCGATGGCAGGCTCATGCACCCGCGGCTCACTCGATCGGACGTTTGCTGCCGGAACTGCTGCCCGCATAATCGATGAGAATGCTGACATTGCCGGCGATATTGATTTTTTTCGCATATTCGAAGGAAATGACGAGTTGATTGCCCTCCTTGGTCACCTCAAGATCAGCGCCGGAGATGCTGGGCGTTTCGTCGACAGTGGCCTGGCGTTCGTAGGCATTGCGGACCTCTGTCACAGTTGTGGCCCCGCTGTTGGCAATGGTCTTGATGTGCTTGAGGATCGTGTAGTACTCGATGACCGAGGGCACCACCTTCATGCCCACGACGGCGACGCCGATAACGATAGCACTGACCAGGATCAGGCCAATCAGGCTCAAACCTCTCTGCTGTCTATTCATTCCGCGCTCCTTCAGTGGAAGCTGCCGATACGTTTCAAGTCGCCAAAATTGAACCAGATCAGGAAGGCCTTGCCGACGATGTTCTGATCCGGCACGAACCCCCATACCCGGCTGTCGCTGCTGGCATCGCGATTGTCGCCCATGACGAAGTAATGGCCCTCGGGGACATCGCAAATCACGCCGGAGCTATTGTAGATGCATTTGTCGCGGCCGGGAAACTGCATGACCTGGGTGACGAAGGCGGGCGCGTCCTTGTCCAGGATGATCTTGTGCTCGATATCGCCGAGTTTTTCTTGATACTGGAAAGAATAGTACAAGCGGTCGGGATGAAGATAATCTGGCTGTCTGGCCACCGCCACCTCGTTTCCATTGATGAACAGGCGCTTGTTCTGCCAGGCTACCTTGTCGCCGGGGAGGCCGACCACGCGCTTGATGTAATCCAAGGACGGATCCTCCGGCCAACGGAATACCATGACATCTCCGCGCCGGGGGGTATTCAGATCCAAAACCTTCTTGTTGATGACCGGCAGGCGGATGCCGTATGTATATTTGTTCACCAGGATGAAGTCGCCCACCAGCAGCGTTGGGATCATCGAACCAGAGGGTATCTTGAACGGTTCCACCAGAAAGGATCGCAGGAGAAACACGACCAGGATCACCGGGAAAAAGCTGGCACCATACTCCACCCACCATGGCTCCTTTGCATCAGGGCGCCGGCGTTTTTTCATCAGCATCACGTCGAGCAGCCAGATGGCGCCGGTAGCGACCGTGAGCAGGAAAAGAATGAGGGCGAAGTTCAAGATGGGTTCCCTATTTTGAGTCGACACGCAGAACGGCCAGAAACGCCTCCTGCGGAATCTCGACGCTACCAACCTGCTTCATGCGTTTCTTGCCTGCTTTCTGCTTCTCCAGCAGCTTGCGCTTGCGGGTAATGTCGCCGCCATAGCATTTCGCCAGGACGTTCTTGCGCAGGGCCTTGATGTTCTCGCGGGCGATGATGGTTGAGCCGATGGCTGCCTGAATGGCCACGTCGTACATCTGGCGGGGGATCAGTTCGCGCATTTTCGAGGCCAGTTCGCGTCCTCGGTACTGGGCATTTGCACGATGCACGATGACGGAAAGCGCATCCACGCGGTCGCCGTTGATGAGGATGTCGAGCTTGACAACGTCGGCCGAACGATACTCCTTGAATTCGTAGTCCAGCGAGGCGTAGCCGCGCGAGACGGACTTAAGCTTATCGAAGAAGTCCATTACCACCTCAGCCATGGGCATGTCGTAAGTGAGCATGACCTGGCGACCGTGGTAATGCAGGTTTACCTGCCCCCCCCTTTTTTGTTCGCACAGCGTGATGACTGCGCCAAGATAGTCCTGCGGCACGAAAACCGTCGTCGTAATGATCGGCTCGCGGATTTCCTCGACCTTGGACGAATCCGGCAATTTGGAAGGATTCTCCACAGTGAGCACGGAACCATCGCGCATCAAGACCTCATAGACCACTGTCGGGGCTGTCGTGATGAGGTCCATGTCGTATTCGCGTTCGAGGCGTTCCTGCACGATCTCCATATGCAGCAAACCAAGGAAACCACAGCGAAAGCCGAACCCCAGTGCTTGCGACACCTCTGGTTCGTACTGGAGCGAAGCATCGTTCAGCTTGAGCTTCTCGAGGGCCTCGCGCAGGGCATCGTACTGATTCGCCTCGATCGGGTAGAGCCCAGCGAAGACCTGCGGCTTGATTTCCTTGAAGCCGGGAAGCGGCTCTGAGGCACGGCGATCGGCCAAGGTCACCGTATCGCCGACCTTGGCGGCTTTCAGTTCCTTGATGCCGGCAATGATGAAGCCGACCTCTCCTGCCGACAGGGCAATGCGTGCTTGGGATTTCGGTGTGAACACCCCGACCTGTTCGCACAGGTACTGCGAATCCGCGGCCATCAGCAGGATCCTGTCCTTCGGGCGCAGGACTCCATCCACCACCCGAACCAGCATCACCACGCCGACATAGTTGTCGAACCAGGAATCGATGATGAGCGCCTTCAGGGGTGCGGCCGGATCGCCTTCGGGCGCCGGGATGCGGGCAATGATGGCTTCGAGGATATCCTCCACCCCCAGACCGGTTTTGGCGCTGGCAAGGATGGCATCGGTGGCATCGATGCCGATCACGTCCTCGATCTCCTCGCGGGCCCGATCGGGATCCGCCGCCGGCAGATCGATCTTGTTCAATACCGGGACGACCTCGACCCCCTGCTCGAGGGCCGTATAGCAGTTGGCGACGGTCTGCGCTTCAACCCCCTGCGAGGCATCCACGACCAACAGCGCACCTTCGCAGGCGGACAGCGAGCGCGACACTTCGTAGGAGAAATCGACATGCCCTGGCGTGTCGATCAGGTTGAGGTTGTAGATGCCTCCGTCGCGCGCCTTGTACTGCAGGGACGCCGTCTGCGCCTTGATGGTGATGCCCCGCTCCCGCTCGATATCCATCGAATCGAGAACCTGCGCTTCCATCTCTCGCTCCGACAGGCCGCCGCA
>JAEHDO010000401.1 GCA_016880375.1 Betaproteobacteria bacterium
GTGCGCACCCTGCGCCTGGCGCGCGAGCTGCTCGACGGCCACGACCTGGTCAAGCTGGAAGTGCTGGGCGATGCGCAGACGCTGTTCCCCGACATGCCGCAGACGCTGGCGGCGGCCGAAACGCTGGTGAAGGACGGCTTCAAGGTGATGGTGTACTGCGCCGACGACCCGATCCAGGCCAAGCGGCTGGAGGAAATCGGCTGCGTGGCGGTGATGCCGCTCGCCTCGCTGATCGGCTCCGGCATGGGCATCCTCAATCCCTGGAATCTGCGCCTGATCATCGACAACGCCAAGGTGCCGGTGCTGGTCGACGCCGGCGTCGGCACGGCTTCCGATGCCGCCATCGCCATGGAGCTGGGCTGCGACGGCGTGCTCATGAATACCGCCATCGCCGGTGCGCAGAACCCGGTGCTGATGGCTTCCGCCATGAAGAAGGCGGTTGAGGCCGGGCGCGAGGCCTACCTGGCCGGGCGCATGCCGAAGAAGCTGTATTCCGCAACACCCAGCTCGCCGACGGGCGGGATGATCGGCAAGGCCTGAGCTTGGCCTCCGGCGATGCTTCCGCCCTGCCGGAGAAGCGGCGGCCGATCCGCAGCTTTGTGTTGCGCCAGGGCAGGGTGTCCGTCGCCCAGGCGCGGGCGTGCGAGCAGTTGCTGCCGCGGTACGGCATTCCCTATGCGCCGCAGCCCCTTGATCTCGAGCGGACATTCGGCCGCGCTGCGCCGAGAATCCTGGAAATCGGCTGCGGCATGGGCGAGACGACCGCGGCCATCGCCGCCGCGCACCCGGAGAGCGACTACCTGGGGATCGAGGTGCACACCCCCGGCGTGGGCAGCCTGCTGAAGCTCATCGACGAGCGCAGCATCGGCAATCTGCGGCTGATCCAGCACGATGCCGTGGAGGTGCTGCGCGAAATGATCGCGCCGGGGTCGCTCGACGGCGCCCACATCTTCTTTCCCGATCCCTGGCCGAAGAAGCGCCACCACAAGCGCCGTCTCGTGCAGGCTGACTTTGTCGCCCTGCTGGCGAGCCGGATCAAGCCTGGCGGCTACGTGCATCTGGCGACCGACTGGCAAGAGTATGCTGAGCAGATGCTGGCAGTGCTTTCCGCGCAGCCCAGGTTGGAGAACACGGCGGCAGGCTATGCGCCCCGCCCGGACTACCGGCCGCAAACCAAATTCGAGACGCGCGGTCTGAAACTGGGTCACGGCGTCTGGGACATCGTTTTCAGGAAGCAATGAGCTACGACGTGCATTACATCAGCAGCGTCACCGCGCTGGGCGACACGCACGAGGTCGTCGCCAGCCAGGCGGTGCTTGCCCGCAATGGCATCAGGCTGATCGAGCGGGGCGAGCGCGTCGATTCCTCGCTTCGCGACAAGCTGACGCAGCACAAGCTGGTGCCGGCGATCGACCAGTGCCTCACCGTCGCCGGCGGCGTCACGCAGGCGAGCCTGCGCGATCGCGCCCGCGAGATTCTCGACGACGAGCCGCGCTTCCAGCTCCTGCGTTCCGCCCTGCCCGGCCTGGAGCGACTGTTGAATGCCTTCTATGCCATGCCGCTCGCGCCGGCGCTGGCCTTCAAGCTGACGGTGGCGCGCGAACAGCGCCCGGAGATTTACGAGCACAGCCTGCAGATGACGCTGATCGCGCTGTTTCTCGCCATCAAGAGCCGTCTGCCCGATCGCGACCTGGCCGCTGTCGCTGCCGCCGGCATGCTGCACGACATCGGCGAGCTGCACATCGACCCCGAACTGCTGCGTCCGGGGCGCCGCCTCGAGGCGGCCGATCTGCGCCACGTCTATGCCCACCCGATGACGGCCTACCTCATCCTGCAGGAATACCCGCCATACCATCCGGAGATCAGCTCGGCGGTGTTCGAGCATCACGAGCGGCTGGATGGCAGCGGCTATCCGCGCGGCCTGAAGGGCGAGGAGATCGGCCCCGTCGGCCAGATCCTGATGCTGGCCGAGGCGGTCACCACCCTGTTCGAGAAGAGCTGGCGCACCCACGGCGCTTCGCGCCTGTCGGTCATGCTGAAAATGAACCGCCACAAGTTCAACCCGGAACTGATAGACCTTCTGGTCGGCCTGCTGCATGGCGGCGAACCCCGGGGACTGGACAGTCTGGGCGAGGTTTCGGCCGAGGCGGTCGTCGCCCAGCTCGACCAGCTGGCCGAGATCTTTCGCAACTGGCATGGCGCCTATCAGGGCTGTTCGGTGGACACGCCGAAGATCGCCGAGGCGCCTCTGGTGGCCTTCGTCAATCTGCGCATCAGCGGCCTCGAGCAGACCCTGCTGGAAACCGGCTTCCATCCCGACGAGCTGGCGGCGCTTGCCGCCGGCATCGAGGACGACGCCGTCGCCCTGGCCGAGATGCAGCTGATGGTGCGCGAGTCGCGCTGGCAGGTGAGCGACATCCTCAACGAAGTGCGGCGTCGCTGGACGGAGCTTCAGGCGGATGCCGCCGGCCGCGCCCTCGTCGAGGACTGGATCGGGCGCACCGAGGCGCTGCTGCAGGGCTGACCGGTCAATCCCGCAGGAACAACTGCAGCAGATCGTTGAGAAAGCGACGGCCTTGGCCGGTTGGCGCGATGCTTTCGACACTCTCCTGCAGCAGGCCACGCGCGGCCGCCTCGTCCAGTTGCGGGCGAATCGCCTCCAGCGTCAGTCCCGTCCGCTCGGCGAACAGCCGCGGCGGAAAGCCTTGCGTCAGGCGCAGGGCGTTCATCATGAATTCGAAGGGCAGATCGCCGGCACCGACCTCGTGCGCTTCCTGCACGGCGTCGCCGCGTTCCGTGCCTTCGAGATAGGCCTGCGGGTGCTTGTGGCGCATCTGCCGCAAAATCCGTTCGGGCGATGAAATCTTGCCGTGCGCGCCGGCGCCGATGCCGAGGTAGTCGCCGAACAGCCAGTAGTTGAGGTTGTGGCGGCACTCGCCCCCCTTGCGGGCGAA
>JAEHDO010000402.1 GCA_016880375.1 Betaproteobacteria bacterium
AGCATTCCGCCGGCCTCAACGCCGGGCGCTGGGACTACATCTTTTCCTGCATCAAGAAATTCAAGCGCAACAAGAATTTCTGCCTGGCCAACCGCGGTTCAATAACAATGGAAGTGCCCTTCATGCGTAGCTACGCCCTGGCGCTGGTGAAGGCCTGCCACAAGCGCGGCGCGCCGGCCATCGGCGGCATGAGCGCGCTGATTCCGATCAAGGGCGATCCCGTCGCCAACGAGAAGGCACTCGCCGGCATCCGCCACGACAAGACGCGCGACGCCAACGACGGCTACGACGGCGGCTGGGTGGCCCACCCGGGCCTCGTCTCCATCGCCATGGAAGAGTTCGTCAAGGTGCTGGGCGACCGCCCCAATCAGTGGGACAAGCAGCGCACCGACACCTACGGCCCGAAGAACTGGCTCGACTTCCAGCCCGAGCAGCCCATCACCGAAACCGGCGTGCGCAACAACATCAACGTCGGCATCCACTACCTCGGCTCCTGGCTCGCCGGCAACGGCTGCGTGCCCATCCACAACCTGATGGAGGACGCCGCCACCGCCGAGATATCGCGCTCGCAGATCTGGCAGTGGGTGGTCAGCCCGAAGGGCAAACTGGACGACGGCCGCAAGGTCACCGCCGAGATGGTGAAGGGCTTCATCGTCGAGGAACTCGCCAAGGTCAAGGCCACCGTCTCCGCCGCCGGCGAGAAGACGGAGACCTACGACCAGGCCGCGGGCATCTTCGAGAAGATGAGCCTCGCCGACGACTACCCGGAATTCCTCACGCTGCCGCTGTACGAGGCGATGGAGTAAGAACTCCCGTCGCGATGCCGCGCGAAATCGCGTAGCATCGTGTCGGGAACCCTAAAGTCAGTCCCCACGAAACGGCGCCCCGCGGGGCGCCGTTTTTTCTTTGAGACCTGATTCGGGAGAAACAGTCATGCTCGGCGCCCTCACCCTGTTGCTCGTCTTCCAGTTGATCGGCGAAGTCCTCGCCCAGCTGTTCGCGCTGTCGATTCCGGGACCGGTGATCGGCATGGCCCTGCTCTTCGTCGCGCTGGCGCTGCGCGGCGGGCCGTCGCCGGAATTGCGCGACACCGCGCAGAACCTGCTGCAGCACCTGTCGCTGCTGTTCGTGCCGGCCGGCGTCGGCATCATGCTGCATTTCCGCCGCGTCGGCGACGAGTGGCTGCCGCTGGCGGCGTCGCTCGTCGGCAGCACCGTCATCACCATCGCCGTCACCGCCCTCGTCCTGGGCGCCCTGTCGCGGCGTGCGGAAACGGCCGGGAAGTAGCGTCATGCCCGCCCCCGCCCAACTCGCCGAGATCTGGGTCTACCTGTCGGCCTCGCCGCTGCTGGGGCTGACCATCACGCTGCTCGCCTACCAGGGCGCCTACTGGCTCTACAAGCGCGCCCATTTCCATCCGCTCGCCAACCCGGTGCTGCTCGCCGTGGCGGCGCTGGTGCTGCTGCTGCAGCTCACCGGCACGCCGTATCCGACGTATTTCGACGGCGCGCAGTTCGTGCACTTCCTGCTCGGCCCGGCGACGGTGGCGCTGGCGATTCCGCTCTACACCCAGCTGCCGAAACTGCGCGCGATGGCGGGGCCGCTGCTGGCGGCGCTCGTCGTCGGCTCCCTCACCGCCACCGTCAGCGCGGTGGCCATCGGCAAGCTGTTCGGCGCCAGCCAGGCGACGCTGCTCTCCCTCGCGCCGAAATCGGTCACCACGCCGATCGCCATGGGCATCGCCGAGCGCATCGGCGGCCTGCCCTCGCTGACGGCGGTGCTGGTCATCACCACCGGCATCCTCGGCGCCGTCAGCGCCCGCTTCATCTACCAGGCGCTCGGCATCGCCGACCACGCGGTGCGCGGCTTCGCCATCGGCGTCGCCTCGCACGGCATCGGCACTGCCCGCGCCTTCCAGGTGAGCGAGCAGGCCGGCGCCTTCTCCGGCCTGGCGATGGGGTTGAACGCCCTGGTGACGGCGCTGCTGGTGCCGCTGCTGCTGCCCTTGCTGCAGCGCTGGATACAATAAGCCATGGCGCTCAAGGCAACGATCTTCAAGGCCGATCTGCAGATCGCGGACATGGATCGTGGCTATTACGGCGGTCACGCACTCACGCTCGCCCGCCATCCGTCCGAGACGGACGAAAGGATGATGGTGCGGCTGCTGGCCTTCGCGCTGTTCGCCGGCGAACGGCTGGCATTCGGGCGCGGGTTGTCCACGGAGGACGAGCCGGCGCTGTGGCTGAAGGACCTCACCGGCGCCATCGCGCTGTGGATCGAGGTCGGCCTGCCCGACGAGCGCGACATCCGCAAGGCCTGCGGCAGGGCGGATCGTGTCGTGGTGCTGTGTTACGGCGGGCGCGGCGCCGACCTCTGGTGGGAGCAGAACCGCGCCAAGCTGGAGCGGCTGCGCAACCTGGACGTGATGGGCCTCCCGGCCGACACCTCGAAGGAACTCGCCGCACTGGCCAGTCGCAGCATGACCCTGCAATGCACGATACAGGACGGCCAGGCCTGGCTGACCGACGGCAACCTTACCGTCCCTATCAACCCCGTGCGACTGCAGGAGACCGGCCGAGACCGGGGCTGTTAGATTGAATCGGGTGGCGCGCAATGACGCCATCGATGAAGCGGCGCAGAAAACCTTCCGTCTGCGCGCTGTGAAAGCGGTCGATCTCGTCGCCGCGGCTGTAGGCGATCACCGTCGGAAAGCCGCGCACCTTGTGACGGCCGGCAAGCTTCATGTTTTCGTCGGCATCGACATTGGCCAGCACGAATGCGCCGCCGTACTCCTTCGCAAGCCGTTCCAGCAGCGGCGTCAGCACCCGGCACGGCCCGCACCAGCCGGCGCCGATATCCACCAGCACCGGCACCTGATGCGAGCGTGCCACCACGCACTCATCGAAATCCGCTTCAGTGACGTCGCAGAGAAAATCCATCCCTGAATGGTATCAGACGCAGCCGGTCGGCTTCGGCATGCCGGCGTAGCGCGCCCCCTGCTTGGCCGGGCCGTAGGGGAAGAGATCGAACAGGCGCCGCTTGTCCGACCATTCCTCGCCCAAATCGTCCTTGAGCAGCTTCTGCATCACGCGCAGGTTCGGCGCGGTGCCGTTCTCCTGGTAGTAGGCACGGATCCAGTTGAGCAGTTTCCAGTGGTCCTCC
Source organism: Betaproteobacteria bacterium (assembly GCA_016880375.1). Classification (GTDB taxonomy): domain Bacteria; phylum Pseudomonadota; class Gammaproteobacteria; order Burkholderiales; family Rhodocyclaceae; genus Desulfobacillus. The sequence continues at coordinate 3,163 of JAEHDO010000402.1, forward strand.
GTGAGCGGGAGATTGTCCTGCTGCGCCAGGTAGCTGGCGATGTCTTCGGACCAGTCGTCCAGTTGCGCCAGATAGCCTTCCGCGTCGGTTTCGATCTCTTTGCCGTTGATGACGATCATGATGTTTTCTCTCTGTTGGGGTTGGGGTTTTCTTTATACTTGACATTATTAGTCGGGAATTATTTAATGTCAAACGAAAATCCTGATACATCCATCAAATTGGAGAGCCGACATGAGCAGCCCCGAGATCCCGCAGAA
>JAEHDO010000064.1 GCA_016880375.1 Betaproteobacteria bacterium
ACTCGCCCATCTGCTCGAAAAAGTAGCGCAGGCGGCCGATGATCGGGAAGTTGCGCAGGACGGTGTGCTTCTTCTGCGTGATGTCCTTGACGTACCAGAACACCAGCGTGACGAAGAGGACGATGGCCAGCAGGGTGCCCGCGCTGACCGACAACACGCTGACGAGACCGGACATGCTGCCCTCCCGAGCGGTAAAATGCCGCCCACAGGATAGCGTTGACGGAGCAGGCCATGGAAGAAGAAACATCTGAACGGCTCCGCGCCGAAATCGAGCGCAATGTCGCGGCCGCCCTGGCCGAGGACATCGGCAGCGGCGACCTGACCGCCCTGCTCACGCCTGCGGGGCATCCGGCACGCGGCTTCGTCGTCAGCCGCGAGGCGGCCGTCCTCTGCGGCAGCGCCTGGTTCGACGCCTGTTTCCGCCGGCTCGACCCCCAGGCCCGCATCCGCTGGCACGCCCGCGACGGCGCCCGCATCGATACCGGCCAGATGCTGTGCGAGATCGATGCCGACACGCGCGCCCTGCTCACCGCCGAACGGCCGGCGCTGAATTTCCTGCAACTGCTCTCCGGCACCGCCACCGTCACGCGAAGGTACGTGGACGCGATTGCCGGCACGCAGGCGAAGATCGTCGACACGCGCAAGACCCTGCCCGGCCTGCGCCTGGCGCAGAAATATGCCGTGCGCTGCGGCGGCGGCGTCAACCACCGCCTCGGCCTCTACGACGGCATCCTCATCAAGGAAAACCACATCATGGCCGCCGGCGGCGTCGCGGCGGTGCTGGCGCAGGCGCACGCCCTGGCGCCGGCGGGCGTCTTCATCCAGATCGAAGTCGAAAATCTTCAACAGCTCGGGGAGGCGCTCGCCGCCGGCGCGAAGATGATCCTGCTCGACAACATGGACCTGGCGCAGATGCGCAAGGCGGTCTCGCTGACGGCGGGCAGGGCGCTGCTGGAGGCCTCGGGCGGGGTGGATCTGTCGAAGGTGCGGGCGATCGCCGAAACCGGGGTGGACCGCATCTCCATCGGCAACCTGACCAAGGACGTGCGGGCGATCGACCTGTCCCTGCGGCACCTCGAAAAATAGCACCTTGCATTGGCGGGGCTCAACAGGTACTGGTGCCCGCTTTTGTTTCTATGGTATAAAAGCCGCAATGCCGGGTGGCTAGGCGCCCCGGCCAACAAGAAAACGCAGTTTCAGTGAAAACATAACCTTCAGGTCATGTCGTAGCTAAAGACGGGAGCTTCAAGATGCTGTTCATCCTCTACTACGTCGTCGCCATCACCGTGCTGATCCTGCATTTCACGGGTTTTCTGGCGCGCCACAATCTGGAATGGCTGATCCTGGTCCTGGCCGTGACGGTCTTCCCGGCCGTCATCTACCTGTAAGGCATCAATTCCGGGCGGCGATAAACGCCTTCACCGCCCCGGCATCCGCCTCCATCACTTCCACCCGCTGCGGCAGGGCCTCGATGCCCTCCAGTTCCCGCGGCCGCTCAGGCTCCCGGCCCAGTGCCTCGCGGATCGTCTCGGCGAACTTCACCGGCTGCGCCGTCTCCAGTACCACCATCGGCATCCCCGCCTCACGGTTGGCCAGCGCCACCTTGAGGCCGTCGGCGGTGTGCGGATCGATCATCGTGCCGTATTTCTCCCACGCGGCGCGGATCGTCGCCAGACGGTCGGCATGGCTGCTGGTGCCCGAGACGAAACGGAAGCCGGGCAGGCGCGCCAGGTAGGGTGTGTCGCGCAGGTCGAAGCTGCCGCCACGGTCGACTTTCCCCCACCACTCGCGCACCACGGCGGCATCGCGCCCGGCCAGGTCGAAGGCAAAGCGCTCGAAATTGGAGGCCTTGGAGATGTCCATCGAGGGACTCGAGGTGACGCGCGTCTCGGCGGTGGCGCGCGGGCGGTAGACGCCGGTGCGGAAGAACTCGTCGAGCACGTCGTTCTCGTTGGTGGCCAGCACCAGTTTTGCGACCGGCAGGCCCATCATGCGCGCGACGTGGCCGGCGCAGATGTTGCCGAAGTTGCCCGAGGGCACGGCGAAGGCGACGGTCTCGTCGTTCGAAAGGGTGGCCTCGAAGTAACCCTTGAAGTAGTACACGATCTGCGCCGCGACACGCGCCCAGTTGATCGAGTTCACCGCGCCGATCTTGCATTTCGCCTTGAAGGCGGCATCATTGGAGGCCGCCTTGACGATGTCCTGGCAGTCGTCGAACATGCCGCGGATGGCGATGTTGAAGATGTTGGCATCGGGCAGCGAGTACATCTGCGCGCGCTGGAACTCGCTCATCAGGCCGTGCGGCGAGAGCATGAAAACTTTGACGCCGTGCTTGCCGCGCATGGCGTACTCCGCCGCCGAGCCGGTGTCGCCCGAGGTGGCGCCGAGGATGTTGATCGTCTCGCCGCGCTTCTCCAGCACATACTCGAACAGGTTGCCGAGCAGCTGCATGGCCATGTCCTTGAAGGCCAGCGTCGGCCCGTTCGAAAGTTCCAGCAGGTGCAGTCCCGGCTCCAGCGTGGTGA
>JAEHDO010000403.1 GCA_016880375.1 Betaproteobacteria bacterium
AATTATCAAGCCTATCGCCTGCTTGGCGCGAATATCGAGTCGCGCCAGGGGGTCGCGGGCACCTGCTTTCGCCTCTGGGCACCGAATGCCGAGCGCGTTTCCATCGTCGGCGAGTTCAACCGCTGGGACGGGCGTACCCACCCGATGGCTACGCTCGGCGACTCCGGCGTGTGGGAGCTGTTCCTTCCCGGCCTGGCGGCGGGAAGCCTCTACAAGTACGAGATCCGCAACCGCGCCACCGGCGCGGTGCAAGTGAAGAGCGATCCCTATGGCCAGGGCTTCGAGCTGCGGCCGGCGACCGCGACCTGCGTGCCGGCGCCGCCGGCGCATGCCTGGAGAGACGGCGATTGGCTTGCACACCGGGCGCAATGGGACTGGCTGCACGCGCCGGTGTCGATCTACGAACTGCATGCCGGCTCCTGGAAACGCCATCCCGGCGGCCGCTTCTATTCCTACCGCGAACTGGCCGAGCACCTGCTGCCCTACGTGCTCGACATGGGCTACACGCACATCGAGCTGCTGCCGGTGTCCGAGCATCCCCTCGATGAATCCTGGGGCTACCAGACCACCGGCTATTTCGCGCCGACGCGGCGCTTCGGCAGCGCCGACGACCTGCGCGGCTTCATCGACGCCTGTCACCGGGCCGGCATCGGCGTCCTCCTCGACTGGGCGCCCGGCCACTTTCCGGAGGACGATTTCGCGCTGGCGCATTTCGACGGAAGTTCGCTCTACGAGCACGAGGACCCACGCCTGAAGCGCCACCCGGACTGGGGCACCCACGTCTTCAATTACGGCCGCAGCGAAGTGAGGAGCTTCCTGCTCTCCAGCGCCCACTACTGGCTGTCCGAGTTCCACTTCGACGGCCTGCGCGTCGATGCCGTCGCCTCCATGCTCTACCTCGACTACTCGCGCAAGGCGGGCGAATGGCTGCCCAACCGCTACGGCGGGCGCGAAAACCTCGAAGCCATCGACTTCCTGCGCCAGTTGAACGTCATGGTGCATGGCGAGTTTCCCGGCGCATTGACCATCGCCGAGGAATCCACTTCCTGGCCGATGGTGTCGCGGCCGACGCACCTGGGCGGCCTCGGCTTTTCGATGAAGTGGAACATGGGCTGGATGAACGACACCCTCGCCTATCTGGCCCACGATCCCGTGCACCGGCGCTTTCATCACCACCAGCTTACCTTCGGCCAGCTCTATGCCTACACCGAGAACTTCGTCCTGCCGCTGTCGCACGACGAGGTGGTGCACGGCAAGGGCTCGCTCTTCGGCAAGATGCCCGGCGACGACTGGCAGAAGTTCGCCAACGCGCGCCTGCTGCTGGCCTACCAGATGACTTCTCCGGGCAAGAAGCTCAACTTCATGGGAAGCGAACTGGGGCAGCGCAGCGAGTGGAACGCCGGCGGCGAGCTCGACTGGTGGCTGCTTCAGCATGCGCCGCATGCCGGACTGCAACGCCTGGCGCGCGATCTCAACCGGCTGTATCGCGACACGCCGGCGCTGCACGACCTGGATTTCGAGTCCGGTGGATTTGCCTGGAGCGATTGCCACGATG
>JAEHDO010000404.1 GCA_016880375.1 Betaproteobacteria bacterium
CCTTCGCCAAGATCAAGGCCTGCGTCACGGATGTCGGCGGCGTCATGAGCCACGCGGCGATCGTCTGCCGCGAGTACGGCATGCCGGCGGTGGTCGGCACCGGCCACGCGACCAAGATCATCCAGACGGGCATGATGATCCGCGTCGACGGTTCGTCCGGCGCCATCACCGTTTCGCGATGAAGTTTTAGGAGCAAACGCAATAATGGCAACAAATCTCAACACGGCTGCCGGGGCGAACAGGTCAACATCAGCCCCGGAGCTGTGCTGGTTGGAGGAGGTGCGCAAGGACGATGTCGCGCTGGTCGGCGGCAAGTGCTCCTCCCTCGGCGAGCTGATCAACGCCGGCGTGCGCGTGCCGCCGGGTTTCGCCCTGACCACCCACGGCTACGCGCGCTTCATGCGCGACGCCGGGGTGAGCGGGGAGATCCCCGGCATGCTCGCGAACTGCGGCCACGACGACCTGGATCACCTGGAAGCGGCCAGCAAGGCCATCCGCGAGATGATCGAGCAGCACCCCTTCGCCTGGGAGCTGGAAGACGCCATCGCCGAGTACTACCGCAAGCTGTCGGTGCGCTGCATGGTGCCGGCGGTGCCGGTGGCGGTGCGCTCCAGCGCCACCGCCGAGGACCTGCCCGGCGCCAGCTTCGCCGGCCAGCAGGACACCTATCTGTGGATCCGCGGCGTCGACGACCTGCTGCACCACGCCCGCCGCTGCATATCCAGCCTGTTCACAGCGCGCGCCATCTCCTACCGCATCAGGATGGGCTTCCCGCACGAAGACGTGGCGCTCTCGGTCGGCTTCCAGAAGATGGCCAACTCCTACACCGCCGGCGTGATGTTCACCCTGCACCCGGCCAACGGCGACCGCTCCGTGATCGCCATCGATTCGAATTTCGGCTTCGGCGAATCGGTCGTTTCGGGCGAGGTGACGCCCGACCACTTCGTGGTGAACAAGATCACCCTCGACATCCTCGAACGCACCATCTGCAACAAGGAGATCACCTACACGGTCGACCTGAAGACGCAGAAGTCGGTGAAGGTCGAGACCCCCTTCGAGCGGCAGACCGTGCAGTCGCTGATCGACGACGAAATCATCGAGCTGGCGCGCATGGGCAAGGCCATCGAGAAGCACTACGGCCGCCAGATGGACATCGAGTGGGCGGTGGACAAGGACCTGCCCGCCGGCGGCAACATCTTCATCCTGCAGGCGCGGCCCGAGACGGTGTGGAGCGAGAAGCGCGAGAAGGCGGACGCCGTCGCCGGCAAGGCTTCCTCGGCCATGGATTTCATTCTCTCCAGCCTGCTCACCGGAAAGAAGGTGTCCTGATGATCGTCAGAAACTGGATGCAGCACAACCCGACGCTGATCGATGGCGACACCCTGCTGTCCGAGGCCAAGCGGATCCTGACCGAACACAACCTGCAGGCCCTGCCCGTCGTCGATGGCGGGCGGTTGCGCGGCATGGTGACGCGCCAGCACTGCCTGCGCGCGGCGCATTTCGTCTCGCGCACGCAAAGCGCTGACGAGTACGCCTTCTTCGCCAACCGCCTCAAGGTGAAGGACATCATGGTGCGCAACCCGGCCACGCTCGCCGCCACCGACACCATGGAGGAATGCCTGCGCCGCGGCCAGGATCTGGGCATTGGCCAGTTCCCGGTGATGGATGGCGGCCAGGTGGTCGGCGTCATCTCCTCGAAGGAGATCTTCTCGCTGGCCGCCCACTTCCTCGGCGCCTGGGAGAAGCGCTGCGGCGTCACCCTCGGCCCGCTGGTGATCAAGCCCGGCACCATTGGCCACATCGCCGACCTCGTCGAGGGCGCCGGCGCCGAAGTGCAGGCCATCTACCCCATCGCCCGCGGCGAGGACGGCGGCAACGGCAAGCTGCATGAGCGCAAGGTCATCGTCCGCTTCCATGCCGCCGAGCTGAAGAAGGTGGTGGCGGTGCTGGAGGCCGCCGGTTTCCGCGTCCTCGAATCCGTCGACACGCACTGCGAAGAACAACACTGACCCACAGGAGAAGCGAAGAAAATGGACCTGAGATATTTTATCAACCAGTGCGAGGCCGCCGGCGAACTGCACCGCGTCAAGGCCGAGGTGGACTGGAACATGGAGATTTCCCACGTCTCCAAGCTGACCGAGGAGCAGAAGGGCCCGGCGCTGTTCTTCGAGAACGTCGCCGGCTACAAGACGCCGGTGTTCACCGGCGCCTTCGCCACCACCAAGCGCCTGGCCATCATGCTCGGCCTGCCGCACGACTACTCGATCTGCCAGTCGGCCCAGGCCTGGATGAAGAAGTCGATCAGCGCCGAGGGCCTGATCAAGGCGAAGGAGGTCAAGGACGGCCCGATCCTGGA